>NZ_QKVN01000029.1:0-51443 GCF_003231195.1 Acinetobacter sp. WCHAc060042 | reverse complement strand
TAATTTAAATCTCTTATATTTCATGTGCTTATTTTAATGTTAGTGAGGTTTCCCATAAAAAAACAGTGTTGTTTTAAATTTGATATATAATATCGTTTCGAAACGATATATTTCATATTCTTGTGGTGTTCTTATGGGGCAGTGGTCTAATTTTAAAGTTTTGTGCATCAGGTAAAATAAATGTCAAAAAAAGAAGACATCATTAATACAGCGCTTAATCTCTTTAACTCACATAGCTACAATTCTATCGGTGTGGATCGAATTATTAGTGAGTCTGGCGTTGCTAAAATGACATTTTACAAATATTTCCCTTCCAAAGCTAAATTAATTGAAGAATGCTTAGTGACTAGAAACCAAAATTTGCAGCAGTCTCTCGATGCAACGATTGCTGCGTGTGACCCAAGTGATTATCTCTCACATATTCGCGCAATTTTTGAATGGTATAATACATGGTTTCATACGACAGACTTTAATGGTTGCATGTTTCAAAAAGCAGTCGAAGAAATTTCAAAAATTTATCCGTCATCGCTCCAACCAGCAATTGATTATAAAGAGTGGTTGAAAGGAAAGTTGCGCCAAGCATTGCATCATTTAGGGGTGAAGCAAGATGAACAGTTGGCTGGTTTTCTTTCTAGTATTTTGGATGGAATGACTATTCAAGCTCAAATTGACCCAAATCAAGTGCATTTGGAAGAGTATTGGAAGCGTGTGAATACATTGATTCAGATGGAATTAGTTGCGGCTTAAATTATTAAAAATAAGAATGTAGCATCTAAGAATTACATTCTTATTGATTGAAATCATGCAGACTTTTATAAAATTCAATCAAAAATAAATAAGCGCGATAACCGTTAGATTATCGCGCTTTGCTGATAATAATTTATTTTTCATATCACTCATTATTTGACACTAATGAGTGATATGAATATGAGCAACTTAAACGTGCCTTCTTATATTTTTTTGTACCCTCTGAATGTTTTCGGTCATTCAGTATTTCAGCAAAAATAGACAGACTTGTCTGTTTTGTTGAATTATAGAGAAATTGTGGAGAAAAACAACCAATATGTCTTGAGTTTGGCTGAAATTTATTCATTGCCTCTAGTATTCAATAACTTAAATAGAATTAATTTTTTTAGAATTTAATTTGCTACAGTTTCGAGTACGCTTGGGGGTAAGTAAATTGTAAATTCATTGATCGGTTCAATCAGTACACTATAAGGCTTGAGTTGATCTTCATAGGATATAAGGTTAAGCCTTGCTAACAGCTCAAAGCGCGCGTAGTGCAGTGTTGCGGGTCTAGGATTTAAGCGCTCATGCCACACACGATATGTACCGAGTTTGCCATCACGGCGATGATAAAATCCTGCCAAAGGATGTGTAAGAAAGACTTGGTAACTTTCTAAATCTGGAAAGCCTTCAAAAAACCAGTGGTCATCTTGAGCCTGAATTAAATTCACTTCAGAGCTAGCCCATGCAGATTGGGTTCGCATTTTGTATTGTATGTATAAGCCAGTCGGATCTTGTAGACAGTCAAACTCAATTTGGGCTGGATGCCATGGCAGTTGCCAAACATAGCGTGGAAAGATCAGCGTCCAAGAGTCCAAAGTTGTGCCTAGAAACCAAACACAACGTTCCTGTGTTTCCTGATCAATCACATACACTCGATAGTTGGTTTGTCCCATAGTAAATTTAGGAAAAGGGTAGACGGCGGAGCTAAAGTCAACATCAATAAAAGGAACGACAGACATCAAAGCACATTGTTGGCCTTGATAAAGGATAGTGTCTAATTTAAATCGAGGGGGAATAATGTCTTTGAAGCGTGTAGGGTCGAGTGCATAAGTAATGAGGGCGAAATGCTGAAGTTTACACTGTACATCGAGACCTTTAGGTTGAGGTCTTGGGTGTAAATAGTCTTTAAAATTGAGTTTTGGAAAGGTCATTGTATAAATTTAAGATTTGTTCTTTTGTACAAATATTAGAGAAAAAGACAAGCAGAGTAAATAAAAAAACCGAAGCCTAAGCTTCGGTTTTTTAATATCTTTATACGATCTTACTTTTCAACGAATGCACGTTCAATAACATAATCACCCAGTACACCCATTTTAGGTGATTCTTTTAGACCATGTTGATCGAGAAGTGCTGCAACGTCATCTAAGAACGCTGGGCTGCCACAAAGCATAGCGCGGTCAGTTTCTGGGTTGAAACGTGGTAGTCCAATTTTTTCAAACAATTCGCCAGTTTCAATCGCTGTCGTTACACGACCTTGGTTTGGATATTCTTCACGAGTAACCGTTGGGTAGTAAACCAATTTGTCTTTGATACCAAGTTCTTCAAAGAATTCATGGCTTGGAAGTTCATTTAGGATTAGGTCTTGGTAGGCTAATTCAGAAATGAAACGAGTACCATGTACAACAATGATTTTCTCAAAGCGTTCATAGGTTTCTGGGTCACGAATTGTAGACAAGAACGGTGCAAGACCTGTACCTGAAGAAAGGAGGTATAAGTTTTTCCCAGGGTTCAAGTCGTCGAGAACCAAAGTCCCTGTTGGTTTTTTAGAGATTAGAATCTCATCGCCCACTTTTACTTTCTGTAAGATAGATGTCAATGGGCCATCTGGAACTTTAATTGAGAAAAACTCTAGTTCTTCTTCATAGTTTGCACTGGCAATAGAATAAGCACGCATTAACGGTTTGCCATTTACTTCAAGGCCGATCATCACAAATTGACCGTTTTTAAAACGCAGTGCAGTGTCGCGTGTCGTTTTAAAAGAGAATAAAGTATCATTCCAATGGTGGACGTGAGTAATCTTTTCGACGTTGAAAGCAGCCATTAAAGGTCTCAATAAATTATCAAATTAGAACAGCTTGCTATTCTAATCTAAAATCATTCTCGATAAACTGAATATATTTAATTGAGCTTATTAGAAAAAGTGATGATAACTGAGTTAACCTTGCCAATTATTGGTTATATGCACTCTTCTTATAAAGAAAAGTTTGGTATTCCTCGCCAGCCTAATTTGGTACAAGTGGAATCCTATATTGAAATGTCAGCCCCTTATAATGATCTTTTGGCCTTTGAGGGGATTGAGGCTTTTAGTCACTTATGGTTGGTTTGGCAGTTTCATGACAATAAGAATCAAGAAAAAGCACAGTTTCGTCCACAAGTTCGACCACCTCGCTTAGGGGGCAACAAAAAAATAGGAGTGTTTGCCACACGGAGCATGTATCGTCCAGCGCCAATTGGCCTATCTGTAGTTCAATTAAAAGCGGTAAAAAAAGAAGGGCGGTCAGTTCGTGTGTATGTTACAGGGAGTGATTTGCTCGATGGTACGCCAATTGTGGATATTAAGCCTTATATTCACTATTCAGATGCAGTTTTAGATGCTGAAAGTGGTTATGCACAAGATGAGCCTAAACGAAAGGTGGTGGTGTGGTCTGATCTGGCTTTGCTACAGAAGCAGCAGCTTTTAGCAAATGGCAAAATTTCTATGCAGACAGTACAGGAGCTTGAGGCGGTTTTATCTTTAGACCCACGACCTGCATATCAAGATGATGAAGCGCGAATTTATGGGATGAGATTTGCAAACTTAGATGTGAAATTTAAGGTAAATGAAACGTGTGTGGAAATACAGGAACTTTGAGTTCCTGTAGCCATTAAAACGCTCATCGGTAGCATGCTTTTCAAGTCATTTAGAACTTTAAGTTTTGTTCTAAATAACTTGCTGCAATTGGATTATACAGGTCACAACCTTTATTTAAGCCATCTGCCTTAGCTAAACGTGCGTTTTTCTCTTCGGTAGACATATTGTTTGTGATGAGGTCTTTCTCTGATTGAATGTCATCTGCAAGATTAGACTCTACCCCAGCATTTGCTTTTGAACTTGAATAGTAACTGTCTTTGTATTGAGCATATCCAATGAAAGCATTTGCCTCAGTTCCATCAGGACTGTAATGGTAGGCAAGAACATTTTTAAATTTTGTGAGCTTAAAATACTCTTGTTTAGTTTGGTTGGTAAATCGCTCTGTATATTCTTTAAAGAGACGTTGATATTCATCATCTTTTTCAGCTAAAAGTAAATATTCCTGATTATTAGAATATTGGGTTTCCAGTAGGCAGGTTGAACCTGCTGGGAATTTTAAAGCTTGGTAGGCTTTTAATTTTGTATTGATTTCATCTGAATATTTGACGCTATATTGAGGATAGTTCAAGTTCCAATTCAACTCAGGGTCTACCGTTGCAAGTAGACTTTCGCCTGAAATATCACGTTTGCTGACAGTTGACGTGAATTCTAATCCTGTAGAACCAATTGCTGAATAAGGGCGAAGTTTGAGTTGATTATTGGAAAAGGTCATTTCACCCATTAAAGTGCCATAACGACTATGGGTTGAGCCGAATGTTTGATACTCGCCTTGCGTAGTTAAGTAAATTTCATTTGTATCATCATCTGCATCTAAAGTGGCATAGGCTTTACCATCCACCAGTGTAATTTGCGTATTCAGTACATTGAAATCACCAAATTGATTGAGTTGATCATACCAATAATCAATACGGAATATTTCCCATTGCTGAGCGGTATTTGAATTATTATTTGATGAGTCAGTAGTTGTTGAGTTGTTGCTCGTGCTTGTATTATTTGAGCTATCAGAGCTTCCACCACATGCACTCAGCATGAGTGTGCTAAAAATTGCAAATGATAATATTTTAAATTTCATAAAGTACCCAATTCAAAAAATTTATTATTAATAACGTTGTTGTTTAAAAATAAAGCGGGCTGATTATAGGTTAATAGTATTGAATAAATAAATAAATTTCATAAAAATAAGTAAGTTAAGTTTTTTTAAAAAATCATCCAGTACAGTAAGCCGATTAAAACCATCATATGTAAAATTTGAATCGGTGCAAAAGCAATAAAGTATTGCATCCCTCCTGTTAAAGCGGCATTCACAGATTTGGCAATCGCATGTGCGGCTAAACCAAATATAAAGGCGGATATAACAGCAGTATCTGTGGGGGTACCTTGCATCACCACGGTTGCCATCGCCGCATGGATTTCAAACAAAGAGACCAGTAAAGTTCCTGCAATTAAGCCAGCTTCGCCTAGCCACAGGTGAAGTCCATATACTCCTGCCTGAATGAGAGTTAAGCTCAGGGCAATAATTCCTGCCTCTTTTAAACTAAACATGCGTGAATCACTGCTCAGTTGCTGTTCTTGAGCTGGGGCAGTGCGGACTAAAGTATAGGCAGAGAGTCCTAAAATCAAACATGCGATTAGAGTGGGTAACAGTATTGTTTTGAGCCAGAGCATACTGACGCCCGCCACAATAATGAGCAGTTGCAATAAAGTTGCGATACATGACATCAGAGCAGCACCTGCATTGGATTTGGCCTGTGCCCGACCTGCTCGAACCTCCATGCCCAAGCTAGCAATAGTGGCTGTACTGGATACAAAACCAGAAGCAATGGCGGATAAAATCATGGCATTTTTAGTGCTTAACAATCGTTTGGCGATATGTGCAAGGGCTTGAACAGCCAGAATGAGTGTGACTAATTTTAAAATGATATAAGGATTCAGCACAGCGCCCCATAAAGGCGTATTCGGTGTTAAGGGAAGGGCTATTAAAATGAGAGCCAATAGGAAAATACCGTCTTTAAATTCTGCTTCTGTAATCCATTTTCCTGCAATACTGTGCATGGAGTGTTTAGTCATGAGAATAATGGTCAGCAGTACAGCCAGACCTGCTGCTAAAGGTGTATTCCACAGGCACATGGCGCCAATAAAATAAGTCATTACAAAGGCAAGCTCAGTAGTTGAGCCTAAGTCCTCAGTTTGGTTTTTCATGGAAAATAGGACAATACCTCCAATGATCAGCGCACCCACAATACCAATGGTGACACCAAATAAAAAGCAAATAGCACCAAGAAGGGCACAAATGGCAAAGGAGCGCAGTCCTGCAAAGCTCTGTTGGTTTTCTCGTTGCTTGCTTCTTTCTCGCTCTAGACCAATGAGCAAACCACAGCCCAAAGCTGAGGCCAATGTAAACAGGACGTCAGATAAAGCATAGTTGTCGATTGAAATGGTACTGAAGTCCAAAGCCTACCTCATAAACACAAATGAATCGTTTAAAATATAGGCGAATGCGGGTGGTGGATTCAAGTCAAAATAGAGAAAAAGCGTAGTTATTTCATGATTATATTGATCAGCTGACATGCTTTTTTATATTTATAGGATTTGCCTGTGCTTTGTACAAAATAATCTCGAAAATCTTGCTATAGTGGTGTTCTGTTTGGGGACGTATAACAATGAATTTTAATTTTGAAATTGATACCACTTGGTGCTTAGATCAACTTTTTAAAGATGGGCGAATTACTGAAAAAGAAAAAAATCTCGTACAAACCTCGCACCGTCAACGGGATCAATTAAAGTGGCATCCTTTACAATGGATTGCCCATTTTAATATGCAGGATCAGTCACACCCTCAGTCCAGACTGACGTTGAACCGATTATGTCAATGGTTAGCCGAAAAAACCCAGTTACCGTTTTATGTGATTGATCCACTCAAAGCTGATGTTCAAGCCTTGACTTCGGTGATGTCCCAAGAGTTTGCCTTCCGCAATAAAATCTTGGCCGTAGAGGTTCAACCCAATCAAGTGTTGATTGCGACAGATCAACCCTATATGAAGGATTGGGTAGCGAATTTGGAGCACAATGTCGCACCGAAAAAAATCCAGCGCGTATTGCTCAGCCCAGAACAATTACAACGTTATATGGTGGAGTATTATCAGGTGAGTCGCGCTGTGAGTAATTCACAGAAGTCTGGAATTTATGATCGTGAAAATAAAGGCGTTGAAGCCCTGTTACAATTAGGTGATAGTCAAAATCCTGATGCCAATGATCAACACATTGTTAAATTAGTTGATTGGGTTTTACAGTTTGCTTTTGAACAAAGTGCCAGTGATATTCACCTAGAACCTCGTAAGGACAATGGTAAAGTACGCTTCCGTATTGATGGTGTGTTACATACGATTTATAACATGCCTGCCAATACTTTAACGGCGGTCATTTCGCGAATTAAAATTTTAGGTCGAATGAACGTTGCAGAAAAACGTAAGCCACAAGATGGTCGTTTAAAAACACGTACACCCAAAGGACAAGAAACAGAACTACGTCTTTCAACCTTGCCAACGGCCTTTGGTGAAAAGTTGGTTATGCGTATTTTTGACCCAGAAGTTTTGGTACGTAGCTTTCAGCAGTTGGGTTTTGATGGGCATTTGCTCAGTGATTGGAAGGCACTGACTTCACATAGTCATGGCATTATTTTGGTGACAGGACCAACAGGCTCAGGTAAAACCACCACGCTTTATTCTTCATTGAAACAGTTGGCAACAGAACAGGTGAATGTCTGTACCATTGAAGACCCAATTGAAATGTTAGAACCAAGCTTTAACCAAATGCAGGTCAACACAGGTATTGACTTAGGTTTTGCTGATGGTGTTCGTGCACTCATGCGCCAAGATCCCGACATTATTATGGTGGGGGAGATTCGTGACCATGATACGGCCAATATGGCAATTCAAGCTGCACTTACAGGGCATTTGGTACTTTCAACCCTACATACCAATGATGCGCCTTCTAGTCTAACCCGTTTACACGATTTGGGCATACAACCATTTTTAACTGCAGCCACCATTTTGGGTGTATTGGCACAACGTTTGGTACGGCGCCTATGTCCACACTGTAAAGTGGAAAAACAAATCAATAGCCAAGAGTGGGAGCACCTGACTTTTGATTATATTATGGAGATGCCTGAAAAAGTCTTTACCGCAGTAGGCTGTGAAGAGTGTCGTCAAACGGGCTACAAAGGGCGAGTTGGTATTTATGAGTTTATGCCTATTAGCATAGAGGCTAAACAATTAATTGGTGCAAATGGTGATTTGACTGCACTGCGTCAGCAGGCCAAAAAAGAAGGCATTGAGCCTTTGCGGATTGCAGGGGCAAGAAAAGTGTTAGAGGGAGTCACCACCCTAGAAGAAGTGTTGCGTGTCGTACCTCTCAACTAAGCGTTTAATGTTTTACTTGAAGCTTTCTTAAGATTCAGCTCATCTAATTTTGGTTTAATAACTTCATCAAATAGATCAACAATTAAATAGAGGTACTGGATATGAATATGATGATGAAAGCGTTATTGGTTGCTGGTGTGATTGGTTCGACGACTGTGGCAGTAGCAAATACAGCGGTGAACCAAGCGGCTGTAGCTGCTTCAACGCCAACTACGGTTAAGCATGCATTAACTTTAAAAGATGACAGCCATGTTCAGTTAAAAGGTTATGTGGTCAAAGCCATTGGAGATGAGAAGTATGAATTTCGTGACCAAACAGGTTCAATCACTGTCGATATTGATGATGAATTATGGGGTGGCAAAGCGATTTCGGCTAAAACACCTGTCACTATTATCGGTGAAGTGGATATTGACTATAAACCAACAAAACGCGTTGAAATTGATGTAGATCAAGTGAAATTCTAAACACTCTAGTCCAACCTTAATTGGACTTTCTTAAAAAACCACATGGCTTAGATTTGATCTTAGCCCTGTGGTTTTTGTATTTTTCATCATTTCACGGCATGATTTAAACAACAGGGATAAGGCAGGTTCAGCAGTGCGGATATTGTTAGCAGAAGATGATGCCTCTCAAGCTGAAAGTATTAAAACTTGGCTTGAAATGGATGGTTATAGTGTGGACTGGGTGGAGCGGGGCGACCATGCCATTTTGGCCATTGAACAGCATCAGTATGACTGTGTGCTTTTAGACCGTGGATTGCCACATGCCACAGGTGATGACATTTTGCTGAAAGTCCGTTGCAAGAACCTCTCGACGCCTGTGATTTTTCTCACTGCGCGTGACAGCATTCGAGATCGGGTCGAAGGGCTAGATTTGGGCGCCAACGACTATTTGGTTAAACCCTTTAGTTTGGAGGAATTATCTGCTCGTATTCGCCTACAACTGAGACAGCAACAAAATAGCAGTTCGCATATATTGAGTTATGCCAATATTCAACTCGATCCACAAGCCAAAAGCGTAACTCAAAATGGTCAATCCGTGAATTTGACCGCCAAAGAGTTTCAAATTTTGCATAAATTGATGCTCAAGCCTGAACATGTGGTGACACGTGAGCAGTTAGAAGAAAGCCTATATGCGTGGGGAGATGAAATCGAAAGCAATGCCATCGAGGTTTTTATTTATCAACTGCGGAAAAAACTCGGTAGCCACTGTATTAAAACCATCCGTGGTTTGGGCTATAGAATGAATCAGGACGCATAATGGCTCAACCAATTTCATTACAACGTCAGCTCGTTAAAAGTTCGCTCCTCAGTTCGATACTGGCGGGGCTTTTGGCCTTGCTGATGTTTATCGGAGTGTCGGTTTATCAGACCATGTCTATGCAAGATGAGATCATGGATGAAATGGCCGATATGTTGTTGGCAGATGACTTAACTGTCAGCAATGGTCAGGCCTTGGCTGAACTTAGTGATGAGTTTGATATTCGCTATCGACTCGATAACGCACAACAGCTTTTAACTGCCTCAGAAGATGTGCCAGAAAAAATAACCGTGGATCATTTAAGTTTGGTTTCAGATGCTCCTTATGGCTTTTACTGGTCAGAGCAGAAACTTTGGCGTATTTATAGTGCGCAGGATGAGCATGGATTGCAGGTACAAGTCACTCAGTTGATGTCGGATCGTTTTCAAGCCTTTGGGCACACTATCTTGATTTTTAGTGGGGTATTGCTTTTAGTCTGGTGCGTACAATGGCTATTGATGCACTTTGCGATTCGACGCAAGTTTCGGACGATCCACCAAGTTTCAGAGCAAATTTCAAATAAATCGGTAAATGATTTAGCGCCTATTTCTATGCCAGAACCTGAACTGATTGAACTACAACCGATGTTATCTCAGTTGAATGCTCTATTGGCTCGTTTAGATCAGGCCTTAGTGGCAGAGCAACGCTTTACCGCAGATGCCTCGCATGAGCTACGTTCTCCATTGTCTGCGATACAAATGCGGCTTCAGGTACTCAAACGTAAGTTTCCTGAGCTAGAGCAGGAGTTTAAGCCAATTCAGCAAGATGTGAGCCGTGGGGTACAAGTTCTCGATAATTTACTTTTATTGGCACGGTTAGATCCAGAGCAAAGTCAAAGTTTAGCCAAAAGCAAATTTGATTTTAGTCTGTTAATACAAGATGTAGTCAAAGCCTTACAGCCTTTTGCAGAATCAAAACAGATTGAGGTTCAGATGGTACTTGCAAAAGAGGTCTATGTATTTGCCAATGAACAGCTGTTATTCAGTGCACTACGGAATGTACTTGATAATGCGATTCGTTATAGTCCTGAGCAGGCAAAAGTTTTTGTGACGCTGACGATTGAAAGACAGCAGCTTAGACTGAGTATTGAAAATAGCGGATATGGTGTAGATGTGACAGTTATCCATCGTTTGGGTGAACGCTTCTATCGGGCTTTAGGTACAAAAACACAAGGCTCAGGCTTAGGTCTATCCATCTGTCAAAAAATTGTCGATTTACACGCAGGGCAGTTGTTATTTAGCCCATCTGACTTAGGCGGTTTAAGCGTTGAATTGATGCTGGATGTTGTTAAGGTTTAGAGCATGCTTTTTTAGCGATAAAATTAAAATGAATATTTTAAATCAATTAAAAAGCAGTACGCGCTGACATACTGCTTGTTTCCACGATTATTGTTATTGAATTTTTATAATTCTTATTTGGTTAGAATGAGTCGATTATTGCGTGTGAGTCGTAGACGGTACTCTTCTCCTGCGTGCATAATGCGAATTTCACGGCCTAGGGCAAATAAGTTGTTCGAGTGTAGCATTGGTAGTGAATGGGCTGTTTCGTTACGAGTAAATAAGCTAAATGGTGCGTTCATTCTGGCGACTCCGTGGTGTATATTGAACGTTTTAAATGATAATCATTATCGAATGGGGCTGTCAACATTTTCTCGCTGAAAATATAAAAAACTTCTATATCGTTACATATGGTCACTGAACACACTACACATCTGAAATGGAATCTGATTATGTCAAAACCTCTGGTTCAAGTTGCTATAGCTATTCTTTTACATCAAGGCAAAGTATTGGTGGGATGGCGTCATGCTGAGCAACATCAAGGTAATAAGCACGAATTTCCAGGCGGGAAAGTTGAGTCAGGTGAAACCACAGAACACGCATGTCGCCGTGAGGTTTTAGAAGAAGTTGGAATTGATATTACAGATTGGCATGCCTTTGACAGTATTCAGTTTGAATATGAGGACGTCATTGTGCATTTACATTTGTTTCATGGCATTGTCTCAGATCATCAGCTTTCAGACATTCGTGTGCCTTGGGCATGGTTTAAACGTGCCGAGTTACAGGATTTAAACTTTCCTAAAGCCAATCAGGCCATTTTAAAGCGACTGTATGCTCCGCAGGTGATTAAGATTTCTGAGCAAATTACGCTGTTGAAGACTTTAGCTGAACAGCAAATGATGTATTGGAGAGTGCCTGTAAGCCCTGAGCATCTTTTGAATATAGCGGAACTGAGTGTGGAACAGCTGTCGCGAGTCATTGTGAATGTAAGCATGTGGAAAGAGCTGAACCCTTTACAGCAGCAAGCGATTGCGGCTATACACTTGAAACAATCTCAACTGATGCAACTTCGTAAAGGCGATTTAAAAGTTGGTCAACGTTATATTGCGGCCTGTCATGACACAGAAAGTGCAGAACATGCGCAGAATATTGGCTGTGATGCCATTTTACTTAGCCCTGTACTTGAAACTTTAAGCCATCCGAATAGTGACACTTTGGGCTGGGAGCAGTTTAGTCTGATTGCTCAAAAGATTCACATCCCAATTTTTGCCCTAGGTGGCTTACAGTTAGCTGATTTAGCCAAAGCACAAAGTTATGGTGCTTATGGTATAGCAGGTCAGCGCTCCATTTAATGGAGCGTACTTTTAAGACAGGCTTTTGATTGCAGTCTGGGCTTGTTGAATGGTTTTTTGGTTTTTCTGCATTTGACCAGCTTTTAAGATAATGCTCCAAAGTTGCTTTTTCATGGCATTACTTTGCGCATAACTCAGGCCTCGACGCGCGAGTGATTCTGCATTTGCAGGTTGTTTTTGTTGGTTGGCAATTAGCGCCAAATACAGGAAGGTTTCACTTGACTGTGGGGCGATACGTTGCGCCTGCATAGCAAAACCTTGAGCTTGGTTCCACTGACCTTGGCGGTAAGCGGTTTGTGTTTTTTGCATCAAGTTTTTGAATGCAGGGAGTTGTCGACCATCATCAAACTGCTGTTTGGTCTTTTGTTCAGGAATCACAATTTTTTGACGTTGAATTTCTTCGCGATCATAAGGGTGAATCGTTACACCTGATGGTGTTTGCTGCTCTTTGTTCGGCTCAGCCTTCTCTGGCATTTTTTTATCAGTTTGCTGTGGGAGGCTTTGGCAGCCTGCCACAGTTATGAGGATTGCTAAGATACTTAAACGTTTAAACCACATCAAAATTTAAATCCGTCCTATTTATTCAGGTTGGTAGCTACCGCTTGAAATGACCTGCGTGTCATTTTCTAGGTTGCGTTGCATATTTGATTCACTTTCACGAATATAGTTGTCTATGCTGTCGCCTTGTTCAGGTGTAGCTTGGTTACCATCTGTTTCAGGATTGTAAGTGGGTTCAACTTGATAATGAGGCAAGCCACATGCGGTTGCCTTTCGGGGAATGGTGTTACGAAGTAGAGGAATATACATTGCGCCCTCACAACCTTGGGCAGCAAGATAGCCTGAACTACTGTCAATCCAGTGCCATTGAACATCATCGGGTTGGCGTAAATTGACAGGCTTTTGACGCAGTTGACTCATTACATTTGTCCACACAGGTAAAGCACCTGAAGAACCTGTTAAGCCTGTTTGTTTGTTGTCATCCAGTCCTAACCATACTACAGAAACATAGTTGCCTGAGTAACCTGCAAACCATGAATCACGGGTGTCATTGGTGGTGCCAGATTTTCCTGCAAGCTTGAGCGACGTCGGAAGAGTATTGTACGCAGAGCGTCCCGTGCCCGAAGTCATCACTTGTTGGAGTCCATAGTTCAGGACGTAGGCAGAAGAAGGGTCAATAGTTTGTTGGACGTTTAGACCATAACGGGTCAGTAGGCGACCATTTTGATCGACAACGGTGCGAATCGCTTTGGTTGGGTATTTAAAGCCCCCTGTTGCAAAATTACCATAAATGCCAAGTACCTCCATTGGAGACATGTCTACCGCACCCAAGAAAATAGATGGATAGCTTGGGATGTTGCTAGTCACACCGAAACGTTTTAAGTGATTACTAAATGTTGATAAACCAAACTCTTGACCTAAACGTACGGATGATAAGTTATAAGAATGAGACAAAGCTTGTACCATCGGTACAACTCCATGTTCGCCACCACTATAGTTTTTTGGTGTCCATGACTGACCATTTGACTGAATGCTGATACTACTGTCTTCAACAGGACTAGCCCAGTTATAGCGACCTGACTGAATTGCACTGAGATAAATTACAGGTTTGAGCAGTGAGCCAACTTGACGTTTGGCATCTAATGCGCGGTTAAACCCAGTAAAATCTTGTGTTGATCCTACTGCTGCGACTAATTCACCATTTTCAGGATGCGCAACCAATACAGCACCTTGTAACTCTTTTAAACGATTTGACCCACGACTCAAACGATTAACTGTTGCTTTAAACGAGTCTTGAATTTTGGTCTGGGCAATCGGATCGAGTGTTGTAAAAATACGTAGACCTTGATTGGTTAAATCACCTTCTTGGTATTCGGTACGCAACTGACGACGTACAATGTCTAAGAAATCTGGGAAGCGTGATGGGCCGAGAGTTGGTTTGGCAATCACATTTAAAGGGCGAGCCGTTTCAGTTTCATACTGTTCTTGCGTCAAATAGCCCATGACCAACATGTTGTTTAAAACGATATCACGACGTTTTTTAGCCGCTTCTGGATTACGCCAAGGGTTATATAAGGTTGGACCTTGTACCAAACCAACCAAATACGCTTGTTGTGCAATATTCAGTTCGCGTAAAGGCATGCCGAAGTAGAACTGTGAAGCCAAGCCATAGCCATTAATTGAATAATTACCATTTTGACCAAGATTTACTTCGTTAAGATACGCTTCTAAAATTTCATCTTTGTTGTAGTGAAGTTCAACCAATAAAGCCATAAATGCTTCATTGACTTTACGCTTAATGGTTTTTTCAGGAGTGAGATAGAAGTTTTTCACCAACTGTTGGGTCAGCGTTGAACCACCCTGGCGTTTTCCACCTGTGACATTACTCACAATCGCACGTGCAGTACCACGGATTGAAATACCGTGGTGGCTATAAAAATTACGGTCTTCCGTTGCGATTAAGGCTTCAATTAATGGTTTAGGGACTTTATCGAGTTTAATCAGTACACGGTCTTCGTTATGCTGTGGATAGATCCCACCTATGAGCATCGGCTCTAAGCGTGCAATCCCTGTAGAGGAAGGTTTAGTGGCACTTACTTCAGAGACTTGTTCATCAGCAAAGGTGACTTTAAGTACTTGCTCAGGTTCGACACTATCTCCAAAATCAAAGCCACGTGTATGCACATATAACTCATTGCCAGAACTGACATAATTGCCTGATTTGGTATAGTTTTCAGAGGACTTATAGCCCAAAAGTTTGAGCTCTTGGGTAAAGTCAGCCTGACTAATCGGTGCGTTGGTATACACTTCAAGCGGACGTGCGAATACTTTCGCAGGGATATCCCAACGCTTTCCTTCAAACTTGTCACGAACAACCGAATCTAGTCTTATTAAATAAATACTAAAGACCAAAAAAGCTGCAATGACTAAGATGCAGAAGATCAGTGCAATTATACCGATGCCACGTTCTGACTTCATAAATACTGATAAGATCCTGATAAATTGTGCTAATCATGCGAAGCTTTTCGCTAATTTGCAATAATTAAACTGTGAACAAATTGAAATATAGAGATAAATATTTGTATAGAAGCAGTCACTTTAGTTTTGAATCAATTTAAATAAATAATGCTATGATAGGCGGGAATCTTAGCGGAGCGATGTTGCTGGTGCAAATTTCACATAAAACATTTCGAAACATAGGCTTAATTGGGCGTCCAGATAAGTCTTCAGTCGTCGAAACCTTATGTCTTATTCATGATCATCTTCTCAGTTTAGGGTTACATCCCGTTTTCGATGCGGAAACAGCTGAACTCGTTCCTTATAAAAATACACAAACAGTCAGTCGAGCACTTCTGGGTGAAGTGGTCGATTTGGTGATTGTGGTGGGTGGAGATGGTTCACTTCTTCATGCCGCACGAGCTTTGGTGAAATACAATACCCCTGTAATTGGGGTAAACCGAGGTCGCTTGGGCTTTTTAACGGACATTAAGCCAACAGAAGTGATTTTTAAGCTCGATCAAGTCTTAAAAGGTGAATTTCAACTGGACCGCCGTTTCCTGTTGGAAATGGAAATTCGCTCAAAAGGTGAAACCATTTATGATGCGATTGCCCTAAACGATGTGGTGTTGCACTCAGGTAAATCGGTACATATGATTGACTTTGAGCTCAATATTGATGGCCAATATGTTTATCGTCAACATAGTGATGGTTTGATTGTATCGACTCCAACAGGTTCAACAGCTTATTCGCTGTCTGGTGGTGGACCCATTGTACATCCGAGTATGGATGCGATCGCTTTAGTTCCAATGCATCCCCACACTTTGTCTTCACGCCCAATTGTGGTGGGTGGACACAGTGAAATTAAGATTTTCATTCGTGAAAACCGTGTATTACCGATGGTTAGTGCCGATGGTCAGCACAGCGTATCTTTAAATGTCGGTGATAGTTTACATATTCGTAAACATCCCTTTAAACTGAATTTATTACATCCGCCGGGTTATGACTTTTATATGTCATGCCGAACCAAACTCGGCTGGAATCAAGATTTTGACTCTTTTCAGCAGGATTAAATCATGAATATTGAACAAATGTTAGCTGTGCTCAATCCTGAAATTGTTGAGCGTTTAAGAACAGCGGTTGAAATTGGTAAATGGCCAAATGGGGTTGCGTTAACCAAAGAACAGCGTGAAATTTCGATGCAAGCGGTCTATGCGTGGGAAATGAAACATTTACCCGAAGATGAGCGCAGTGGTTATATCGACCGTGGCACGAAAGAAGAAGGTGAAGAGTGTGATGATGATCATCACCATCAGCATGACGATTTCCAGCCTATCAAATTTATTTAAGTTCTTTTAAAGATAAAAAGCTAAGCCCAGTGCTTAGCTTTTTACTTTAACGTTTATGAGTATCGAACGTGCTTAGTGGAGACGGTTTTGCCATAAACGTTTTGCCTGTTGCATCGCTTCTTCATATTGCTCGCAGATTCCCATGGTATATAGTGCAATGCCAATGGTTTCAGTCACTGCCATTTCACCATATTCGTGCTGTTTTTCACCCAGCCAAACTGCTTTAAACTCGGCCAAATCCAGTTCTTCTTCGATTGGGCTGCGGTTGTTGGTGAGCTTTGGTAGTTCATGTTCGTAAAGTTCACCATTTTTAATACCACAGATTAACGTTTTAGCATCAGGGTTACGTTCAAACTCGCCACCTTCGCCTTTAATGACAGCACTATTTTGATAACCCAGTTTAAATGCTGCTTGTTGATGCGAACCACGATAGGCTGGATGGAAAATAGCTTGCAAAGTTGCTTTGGCATTAAACGGATTGATCAAGCGTGCAAGGGTATGAATAGGTGAACGAAGCCCCATCACATTTCGCAGGGAAATTAGCTCACTTAGAATCGGAGAAATGGCATGTAAGGGTAAATAAGCAAAATTATGTGTTGCTAATTCCTGTTCCACATCTGCTTGGTTTTGGCAAATATTAAAATCGAGATACTCTAATACTTGTTCGGTATAAATACGGTTAATGGTATGACCTGATGCACCATGCATCACAACCTTATAACCCGCTTTGGCTAAAGTCAGCGCTGCCAAAAGAAACCATGGATAGTGCTTACGTTTACCCGCATAAGAAGACCAGTCTAAATCGACATCGAGAGCAGTAAATGGTAGTTGATCACGAGTGGCTTGAACAAAACCTGCCAGTTCATCTACAGACTCCTCCTTCACACGGAGTAACATCAGAAATGCGCCAAGCTGCACATCTAAGACTTGGTTTTTCAAAATCATGTCAAAGGCTTGATAGGCCTCTTCATAACTGAGAGAACGTGCACCGTTTTTCCCTTTGCCAATAATGCGAACAAACTGGGCAAAAGGGTGCTCAGTATCTTTATAAATATTTCTTTTGTTGTTCATGAACAAACCAACGTAAGTGACGGCTATGGTGTGCTATTTTAGATGAACGATCAAAAAAAATAGCACTTTTAATTTTAAATAATTTTTCATCATTAGACTAAAGTATGAGTCATATTGTTTAGATTTTATACATTATTTTTAAAATGAGTTTACTTTGCTTAAAGAATGTTAGGTAAAATTTACTCAATTGTTGTGACTTGCTAGTTTTTAAGTTTCTCCCATTATAGTAGATGTGAATGAACTGTGAATTTCATCACATAGCTAATGTTTGTACAGCATGATTTTTACCCGGTGTTTGGGCGCGGTCCAAACTGTGGGCTTTTTTGTGTTTATCAGAAAGCCTGCTGCCTATAAGGATATGTAGGTATACCGATTTTTTCAGTTTTTTGATTTACAGAAGTATTAGTTATGACTAAGAAACCAATCTATAAGTCACTATATTTTCAAGTTATTGTCGCGATTATTGCGGGTATCTTGGTAGGGCATTTTTTCCCTAGCGGTACGCAAGTTATCAATGGCGTTGAAGAATATGTACCCGGCTGGGGCGAGCTTTTTTATCCTCTAGGTCAAGGCTTTATTAAACTGATCAAGATGATTATTGCGCCAGTGATTTTCTGTACTGTGGTGAGTGGTATCGCGGGTATGGAAAGCATGAAGTCTGTGGGTAAAACAGGCGGTGTTGCGTTACTTTATTTTGAAATTGTATCGACGATTGCATTATTGATCGGTTTACTGGTCATTAACATCTGGAAACCAGGTGTAGGCATGAATGTTGACCCTTCAACACTAGATACTTCGGGTATCTCGAAATTTGTTGAATCGGGACAGCAGCAAACAACTGTCGACTTCTTTATGCACATCATTCCAAACACTGTGGTTGGCGCATTTGCTGAAGGTGAAATCCTACAAGTATTGCTGTTTGCACTCATGTTTGGTTTTGCATTGCATAAATTGGGTGACGCAGGTAAACCAGTTCTTAAGTTTATTGATCAAATTTCGCATGTGTTCTTTAACATTGTAAACATGATCATGAAGCTTGCTCCAATTGGTGCGTTTGGTGCAATGGCATATACCATTGGTAAATATGGTATTGGCAGCTTGGCGCAACTTGCTCAGTTGATCATCTGCTTCTACATTACCTGTTTGCTTTTCATTTTCTTGGTTCTAGGCACAATTTCACGTCTTTGTGGCTTCAGTATTTTGAAAATGATTCGCATGATTCGCGAAGAATTATTGATTGTACTGGGTACGTCATCTTCAGAATCGGTTTTACCGCGTATGTTGAAAAAGCTTGAAATTGCGGGTTGTGAAAAGTCAGTGGTTGGTTTGGTTATTCCAACAGGTTATTCATTTAACTTAGACGGTACCTCAATCTACTTAACGATGGCAGCGATCTTTATTGCTCAAGCGACCAATACTCAGCTCGATCTGATGCACCAAGTGACTTTGTTGGGTGTGTTATTGATTTCATCGAAAGGTGCTGCGGGTGTCACAGGTTCGGGCTTTATTGTAATGGCTGCGACTTTATCAGCTGTTGGTCATATTCCAGTGGCGGGTCTTGCTCTCATTTTAGGTATTGACCGTTTCATGTCTGAAGCACGTGCCTTAACCAACTTGGTGGGTAACTCATTGGCAACGATTGTTGTTGCGAAATGGGTGGGGCAGTTAGACCAAGAAAAACTACATTTTGCACTAGCAAACCCAGATGAAGTAGACCGCCAAATGGCTGTTGAAGAAAATGCTCACGCATAATTTCAGTTCATCTTAAAAAGGAAGCCGAATGGCTTCCTTTTTTTATGCGCATAAAAAAATGGCCTGATGCGGTCATGACAGTTGCATTAAAAATGGCTAGCATGTGAGCTGAATAATAAAACAACATCAACATAAGGAAAAAACATGCTGAATTACGATGCAGACTTAGAGCTATTTCGCGATAATTTTCGTCGCTTTATGAATGAACACATTGCACCGCATTATGAACAATGGGAACGAGAAGGCTTAATGCCGCGTTCGGTATGGAACGCATTGGGTGAAAATGGGTTCTTATGTGTCGATGTTCCAGAGGAATACGGCGGTTATGGCGTTCCAACGCATTATTCGCTGATGTTGGTTGAGGAGTCGGCACGAGCAGGTTTTAGTGCTTTATCGACAGGTATTTCTTGTCACTCCGAAATTGCAGCACCGTATATTTTGCATATTGGAACTGAAGCACAGAAGCAGTACTGGTTACCGCAAATGGTGTCAGGTGAAGTGGTCGGTGCAATAGGGATGACGGAGCCGGGTGCGGGTTCAGACTTACAAGCCATGCGAAGTAATGCGATTTTGCAAGGGGAGCATTATATTTTAAATGGTTCTAAAACCTTTATTTCAAATGGGCAGCATGCTGACCTTGTGGTATTGGCGGTAAAAACTGATCCGCAAGCTCGTGCAAAGGGTGTTTCACTGATGTTGGTCGATACACATTTAGAAGGTTTTAAAAAAGGGACCAATCTCGATAAAATTGGCCTGCATTCGCAAGACACTTCTGAGTTGTTTTATGACAATGTAAAAGTTCCGAAAGATCAATTGTTGGGACAAGCAGGTCAAGGTTTTGCTTATTTGATGCAAGAGCTACCACGTGAGCGTACAGCAATTGCAGCAACCGCTATAGGTGCAATTCGCGGTTCGATTGATGTCACTATTCAATACGTCAAAGAGCGTCAAGCCTTTGGTCAACATATTTCTCAGTTCCAAAATACACGTTTTGTTTTGGCTCAAGCCAAGATTGATGAACAAGCCACAGCAGCTTTTTACAATCAAAACGTGGAGCTTTATATGCAAGGCAAGTTGGATGTAGAAACCGCAGCAGCACTGAAAAGCTTTTCAACGGATATGCAAATGAAGGTGGCAGATAATTTATTACAGCTCTTTGGAGGCTATGGCTATATGAGTGAATATCCAATTTCACGTTTCTTTGTCGATGCGCGTATTCAACGCATCTATGGTGGAACCAATGAAATTATGAAAGAAATTGTCGCACGTAGTTTGTTGGGACGTTAATAGTTACTGAGCGAGAAACCGATCGGTTGGCTAAAGAGCTTGCATTGGTTCTTTAGCGACTGAGTACGAGCAGGCTTTCTTTAATAAAAGCAGGTAAGTCGTGCTGCGTTTGTGATGAAATGTACAAGTTATTGTCATTGACTACCCCTGTATTATATAGCACCGCGCCTGCATCTTCTAAGTCCTGATGAAGGTGGTGGATGCACGTCATACGTCGACCTTTTACGACTCCTGCATGCATCAAAACTTTTGGGGCATCGGCACTGCATAAAATGGGCTTTTGCGTGTTTGCAAATTGCCTGACAAATAGGACATAGCGTTCATCTTGACACAGGTTGTCAGGTGAGAAACCGCCTGGGATGAGTAAGGCATCAAAGTCATGCACTGAGGCATCATCTATACTTTGGTCGATGGTCACAAAGGCTTTACGCTTTTTACCATAAATAATTTTGCCTGCCTGACTTTCAAGATTAATAATACTATGCCGAGCTGCCCGAAATGCTTCAACAGGTTCAGCATATTCGGCATCCTCAAAGTCATAGGTGACTAAGACCGCAATTTTCTTGTGCATGACAGTACCTACAGTTCATTATTGTTTTGTTTTATTGAGACTATAGAGCAATCTGTCGTGCTGCATACTCTCTTTGTTATGAATACGTCAACTTAAGTAAAGCATATTTTAAAACAAAGTCTAACGCACTGAAATACAGATAAATGGTGATTTTTGCCTAGATGTAGCAAAAATTTTCTAAACCAAGTTTAAGTGTTAAAAACATTAGACTTAGATAAAAATTCAATAATCAGGTGAGGTGTGTTTTTAAGGGTGTTCTGCATAATATGTGCAAGCTCAATACAGATTCCTCAGTGATTTTATTGATGTCGATTATTTAGGCAGTTTATTGATTAACTTGATGATTAAATCAACTGTATGTTTTTAGCACTGAAACATGCAAAGTCTTATTGCGCAAGATTTCAAAGCTAACTATTGTTATACTGTTTGCACAATGTATATGAAGGGCGACATAACAATGATCCAAGACGATCAAAACACAACGACTTCTCTTGACCTCAATCAAATCCGTCAGGATATCGACTCTGTTGATCAGCAGATTCAACAACTTATTAACCGTCGAGCAAAACTGGCGGAAGCTGTTGCAAAAGCAAAATTTGCTTCTGAAGAGAATCCAATGTTTTACCGTCCAGAACGTGAGGCGCAAGTTTTACGTAATGTTATGGAGCGTAATGAAGGTCCTTTGTCTGATGTGACTATGGCGCGTCTGTTCCGCGAAATTATGTCTGCGTGTTTAGCGCTTGAAGCGCCACAAAGTATTGCATTTTTGGGACCTGTCGGCACCTATACACATTCTGCAGTTTTAAAGCATTTTGGTCATGATGCTGTGGTTCGTCCTCTACCTACCATTGATGAAGTTTTCCGTGAAGTGGAAGCGGGCAGTGCACATTATGGTTTGGTGCCTGTAGAGAATTCATCTGAAGGTGTGGTTAACCATACATTAGATTGTTTTAAATCGTCTCACTTAAATGTGATTGGTGAAGTTGAATTGCGTATTCACCATCAGTTCCTTGTGTCTGAAAACACCCGCAAAGACAGTATTAAACAAATTTATGCACATCAGCAAACTTTAGCACAGTGCCGTGCATGGTTAGATGCACACTATCCAGGTGTTGAGCGTGTAGCTTTGAGTTCAAATGCAGAAGCGGCGCGTCGTATTCGTACAGAATGGCATTCGGCTGCAATTGCGTCTGAGGTGGCTGCAACCATTTATGATCTTGAAATTTTGCACAGCAATATTGAAGATAATCCAGAAAATACAACGCGCTTTTTAGTGATTGGCCGTGAAAAAGTGCCACAAAGTGGCAATGATAAAACTTCGCTTTTGATTTCAGCACACGATCGTGCAGGTGCATTGCTTGAAATTTTAGCACCTTTTGCAAAGCATAATATTAGCTTGACCAGCATTGAAACCCGTCCTGCGCTGCCTGAAAAATGGGCTTATGTCTTCTTTATTGATTTAGAAGGGCATGTGGAACAAGACAATGTTAAAGCGGCGATTGAAGAGATTCGTCCACTAGTAAAAGAAGTTCGAGTATTGGGTTCATATCCGATAGCAGTATTGTAATCTCCAAGGTGGTTGGGTTTGTAAAGAACTCAACCCTATAACCACTTGTAAGAATGGAAAGGTCACATGTCGTTTGCTCCAGCCAATGAAGGTATTTCAAAGTTAAAACCATATCAACCAGGTAAACCTATTAGCGAATTAGAGCGTGAATTGGGGATTACCGATATTGTTAAACTTGCCTCAAATGAAAACCCTTTGGGTTGTTCTGACAAAGTAAAAGAAGCAGTTGCTGCTGAATTGGCGCAAATTGGACGATATCCAGATGGTGGCGGTTTTATCTTAAAAGATGAAATCCATACTCAGTTTGGTGTGGCGCATAATTGCATTACCCTTGGTAATGGTTCAAACGATTTGCTTGAAATATTTGCGCGCGCTTTTGTTTCTGATAAAGACTCAGTCGTGTTTAGTCAACATGCATTTGCGGTCTATGCTTTGCTCACTCAAGCCATTAATGCTGAAGCAATAGAAGTGCCTGCTCAAGGTTTTTCGCATGATCTTGAGGCGATGGCAGCGGCCATTAAAAGCAATACCAAATTAGTATTTATTGCAAACCCGAATAACCCAACAGGGACTTGGTTTGAAGAAGCTGAATTTGATCGCTTCATGCAAAAAGTACCGAGCCATGTGATCGTGGTTTTAGATGAAGCCTATGTGGAATATTTCCCAGAGAACTTCAACAGTTTAAAATTTTTAGCCCAGTACCCAAACTTGATTGTCAGCCGTACCATGTCGAAGTGTTTTGGTTTGGCAGCCTTACGTGTTGGCTTTGCTTTAGCATCAGCAGAAGTAACAGATTTCTTAAATCGTATTCGTCAACCGTTTAACGTCAACCATTTAGCTATGGTGGCTGCTGTTGCGGCACTGAAAGATAAAGATTTTATTGAGAAATCACGTGTGGTCAATAAAGCTGGCATGGCGCAATTGGAAGCAGGGTTTAAAGCTTTAGGATTAAGTTTTGTGCCTTCACGCGCTAACTTTATTTTGGTGGACATACAAGCCGACCCAACACAGACTTTTAATGCGTTGTTAAAAGAAGGTGTGATTGTTCGCCCAGTAGGAATTGCGCATCATCTGCGTGTGTCCATTGGTACTGAAGCTGAAAATGCGAAATTTTTAACAGCTTTGGCTAAAGTACTTGGTTTAGAGGCGAACACTTAAATTATGTCTGTGCCACTGTTTGAAAAAGTTGCATTTATTGGACTAGGACTGATTGGTTCAAGTCTTGCACGGGTCATGATTGCTGAGGGTTTAGCAAAGCAAATTGTGGCATCAACACGCTCTGAGAGAACCCTACAGGATGCCAAAGCATTAGGCTTAATCCAACAAGGCTATAGTGACCCTGTGGAGGCAGTTCAAGGTGCGGATTTGGTGGTTTTAGCCTTACCTGTTCGTGCAACCCAAAAAGTACTGGAAACCATTAAACCGTATTTGCAAGAACATACGATTATTACCGATGTAGGCAGTACTAAAGGTAATGTAGTCGATGCAGCCAAAGCCGTGTATGGTGAAGCATTGCCCGCTGGCTTTGTACCAGGGCATCCTATTGCGGGTGCAGAACATACGGGTGTGCATGCAGGTAAGGTTGATTTATTTGCAAATCATAAAGTGATTTTGACGCCGCTACCGACCAGTGCTGATTGGGCGGTCGAAAAACTGATTCAACTGTGGCAAGCTGCGAAAGCAGAAGTAATTTGTATGGATGTGGCCAAGCATGATGAAGTCTTGGCGCATACCAGTCATCTTCCACATTTAATGGCCTTTAACTTAGTTGAACAGCTGGCAAACCGTGAAGATAATTTAGATATTTTTCGCTATGCTGCGGGGGGCTTCCGTGATTTTTCTCGAATTGCGGCAAGTGATCCGCAAATGTGGCATGACATCTTCTTTGCCAATAAAAAAGCCATTTTAAATGCCGTAGATGGTTTTGAGAACCAACTGGCAACGATTCGTAAACTCATTGAAGATGAAGATTCACATGCTTTAATGGGCTTACTTGGACATGCACAAGCAGCACGCCAGCATTTTAACCATATGCTTGCTCAAAAACCTTTCATGGAGAACAATAAAGTGACGACACAGCAATTCACCATATTACCGGGTAAAAAAAGTTTCCAAGGTAAGTTTAGCGTGCCAGGTGATAAATCTGTGTCACACCGTTCAATCATGTTTGGTGCAATTGCGGAAGGAACGACGCATGTGACAGGCTTCTTGGAAGGTGAAGATGCGTTAGCGACCTTACAAGCCTTCCGTGATATGGGCGTGAGCATTGAAGGTCCTAAAAATGGTGAAGTGACGATTCATGGTGTGGGCGTAAATGGTCTTAAAGCGCCAGCAAGTGCGCTTTACATGGGTAACTCAGGGACGTCGATGCGTCTGCTTTCAGGCATGCTCTCTGCACAGAAATTTGACTCTGTAATGACGGGTGATGCATCACTGTCGAAGCGTCCAATGGAACGTATTGCTAAACCGTTACGTGAAATGGGTGCTCAGATTCAAACCACAGGTGAACGTGGCACACCTCCTGTTTCTATTACTGGAAATCAAGCTTTACAAGGCATTCACTATGATTTGCCTATGGCATCTGCGCAGGTGAAATCTGGGATTTTATTGGCAGGTTTATGGGCGGCAGGTGAAACATCGGTCACAGAACCAGAACCTACACGTGATCATACTGAACGTATGTTGCGTGCATTTGGTTATGATGTGAAAACAGAAGGCAACCGCATTTCACTACAAGGTGGTGGTAAGCTCGTTGCTACAGAGATTCAAGTGCCATCAGATATTTCATCGGCTGCTTTCTTTATGGTGGGTGCGGCGATCACCGAAGGTTCAGATGTCACTTTAGAGGCGGTAGGCATTAACCCAACCCGTACAGGTGTGATCGAGATTTTGAAGCAAATGGGTGCGGACATTAGGGTTGAAAATGAACGTATTGCAGGCGGTGAGCCGATTGCAGACATTCGTATTCAAGGTACACGTACACTCAAAGGCATCCATATGCCTGAAGATCAAGTGCCACTGGCAATTGATGAATTTCCTGCATTGTTTATTGCGGCTGCCTGTGCAGAAGGGCAAACCGTACTAACGGGTGCGGCTGAACTCAGAGTAAAAGAGTCAGACCGTATTCAAGTGATGGCAGATGGCTTAAAAACGATGGGCATTGATTGTACACCGACTGACGATGGCATTATCATCGAAGGTAAAGGTCGATCAGGTGAGTGGGGCGCGATTTTCACTGGTGGTGAAATTGCATCACATCACGACCACCGTATTGCAATGAGCTTCTCAATGGCAGGCTTACGGACCTCTGGTGAAATTAAAATTGTAGGTACTGAAACGGTTGCAACCAGTTTCCCTACCTTTACGCAATTGAGCAATCAAGCCGGTTTAGCGATTCAAGTCACTGAATAAGACCAAAGCTTAACGACTTTGTTGAATTACAGCCAAGCTTTTGCTTGGCTGTTTTGTTTTTACCCTTTATGCTTAAACCCATATAACAAAAAAGCCTTTAGGATGATTAATGAGAAAATTACAATTTACGGCACAGCATGGACAACCGCATAGCCTAAATGACAATGCTGTAGTACAAAAGCAGGTGCAACAGTTACTGGTTCAAAAATTGGGGCAATTTGGCTTTGAAACGTTGCCACAAAGTGGTGATCAGGTGGCTGTGAGTGTGGATAACCATACTTTGCCGTTGTCTATTACTTGCCAAGGTCATGACAACGAAGGAAACTTGGTATGTGAAATTGCTTCTTATCCTGATGAAGAACAGGACTGGGTAGACCGTATTGCGGAGCGTAGCTTATTGAATCAACTTGCTCAAGCAGTTGAAAATACATTAAAAACAGATAAAAGTTTTACTGAGTTTGAGTGGAAAAATAGTTAGCCGAATGGGGGAAAATGCTGAATATTTTATCATTCAGCATTTTCTGGGACAGAACAAGTTTAATATTTTAATGGGTCAATGCGTCTATTGCATGATGTGCTATAAGACCTACTCCACACGTAACCAAGTCTGGCTACGTCCCACAGCTGAAACCCCTAAATACCCTCGTAAAAAAAGCTTTTTGCCGTTTGGGCTAATTTTTCCTTTCAGGCTATACAGTTTGCCTGAAACGGGATCAATAATTTTGCCATGTGTATAATTAATATTATTGTCAGTTTTTAAACCCGTAATCACTTGCATGCCAATAATCGGTTTATCTGTGTACGGTGCTGGACAGTTGGTGCAAAATTCTTTTGCTATATAACCCGGGCGAGGAGTTGCTTTCAGTGCAGTTCCAGCATAAGTCCCATTGGCTTGCTTTTCAATTTTAACCAGACCTTTCGGTTCGCCTGTCTTATCGTCGATATAGCGCCAAGTTCCTGTAATATCCTGAGCCCAGATGGATGTAGTTGTTACAGCAACTAAAATAGCCCCAATAATTGTTTTCATAAGATCCTTGAATATTTTAAAAATTATTTAAATCTGTAGCCCTATCGAGCCAAGGCATTGATTGTATAATTAATTATTTGAAAAAGGTTATGCAGAATATACCAAGTTAAAAAAGATATAGTTGCATAATGTGCCATGATACGGTTTGAAACTTCACGGATATTTAAATGTGGGGGGGCATGTCGGTTTTGAAGCGATCCAATATGGAGTTCAAAAGAGATCATCAAAAAATATAGAAGATGAAATAAGTGATTAAAAACGCGCTGTCCAGATCAAGACAATAAAATAAAGTGATACCACAATGTGTAATCAAAGAAAAGTGCGAAGTGAAATGCTGGAAAACTCAAGAAAGAAATGTTCTAAAGAAGATCATCATTTCTCTCTTGAACTCCTTTAAGCATTAAATCCACAGAAAACGTGTAATCGCGATACGTAACTGCTTTAAATAACCTGTAAAGAAATGGTTTGCGCCCGGTAATACAGTCACTAAATGGCGCTGTGGTTTAGCCCACTGGATCATATCGGAGAGCAATGTGACATCATCGGCTTCACCATGAATAAACAAGATGTCACCCTTAATGTGTGGGGTAACATAGTGACGTACACCCGCTACAGTTGCCGTTGGTAAGCCACATAAAATAGTTTGTACAGGATGAACATCTACTGGAAGCATAGAGTAGCTTTTTGCCATGACATGTGCACCAAAGCTAAAACCACCTGCATAAAAAGGTAAGTCTGCGTGTTGGCTACGTGCGTAGTGTATAACTTCTAAGGTGTCTATCGTTTCGCCGTGACCTTCGTCGTGCTGACCAGCACTTTGACCAGAACCACGGAAACTTGGGCGATACACAACGCAACCGCGTTCTAAAAACATTTGTGCAAGTAAAGCAGGAACCTTGTGTTGAGGCGTACCACCTTGCAGGGGATGGGGGTGAGTTACTACCGCGAATCCTTTCACTTCACCCTGTGGATAGTCTACAAAAACTTCAATTTGCCCAACTGGACCTTGAATGAACATCTGCTCAGACATAGAAAATAGATACATATAACAGGAGAATCGGCTAGTTTAACCGTTTATGCTTATTAAAAACACAGATTGGCAATAAAATAAGTCTACTGTTATAGTCTGTTTAATTGTTTTTTAATCAGGTTGTCTATGCTCGCCCTTGTTTCTCCCGCTAAAACTCTAGATTACCAAACTGCTTTACCTACCGATCAGTACACACAACCCAGATTGCTACAACATTCCCAAGAATTGATCGAAGTTAGTCGCAAGTTGTCGGCAAGTGAAATTGCAAACTTAATGAGCGTGAGTGAGAAAATTGCCACTTTAAATGTAGAGCGCTTTCGTGATTGGCAGTCAGAATTTAGCTTTGCCAATGCACGACAAGCCATGTTTGCTTTTAAAGGTGATGTTTATACAGGTTTAGATGCTTATCATTTATCTGCAGATGACATTCAATATGCGCAGCAGCATTTAAGAATGTTATCGGGTCTATATGGTTTGTTACGTCCATTGGATTTGATGATGCCTTATCGTTTAGAAATGGGCACTAAACTTACGAACCCTCGCGGACACAATTTGTATGAGTTTTGGGGCAATCACATTACTGATTTAATCAACCAAGATTTAGAACAAGCTGGTTCTCAAATTTTGCTGAATATTGCTTCTGATGAATACTATAGATCTGTGAAAGAAAGCAAAATCCAAGCAGAAGTTATTAAACCTGTGTTTTTAGATCAGAAAAATGGCAAATATAAAGTCATTAGTTTTTATGCCAAAAAAGCGCGTGGTTTGATGGCCCGCTATATGATTGAAAATCAGATTGATCAAATCGAAGGCTTAAAATCCTTTAATACTGATGGCTATTATTTCGATGCAGACAGCTCGCTAAAAGGCGAGTTGGTCTTTAAACGAGATGAACAGGCAACATAACGAAAGGGCATTGCAATGGTGTGGTATATAAAACAGTTTCAGGACTATTGGACACATACCGCAAGCCAGTTGGATTTAACTGTGAGTAGTTGTGAAGAACTTTATGGAGCACTGTGTAGCGCCTATAGTGAATCACAACGGCATTATCATACGGTGCAGCATATTGTTGAGTGTTTAGAGCATTTTCATGACATTAAAACCCACCTAACAGATGCCTTATCCGTTGAGTTGGCGATTTGGTTTCACGATGTCATTTACAATCCGCAAGCAAATGACAATGAACAGCAAAGTGCTGATTACATGAAGCAGGTGCTTGAAAGTGTGCTGGTTGCTGAACAAATGGAAAAGATTTATGCATGGATTTTGGCAACCCAAGCACATGCACCGACAGCTCATTTGGATTTAGCTTATCTACTGGATATTGATCTGGCAATTTTAGCCAGTAATCCTATTCGTTTTGCTGAATATGAACGCCAAATTCAGCAAGAATATGCTTGGGTTGAGCCTCCACTTTATGCACAGAAACGTCAGCAGGTGTTAAGGCACTTTTTAGAAATACAGCCTCTGTATCAAACACCACTTTTCCAAAAGCGCTATGAGCATCAGGCTAAGCAGAACTTAGCCCAAATTTTAAGTGTTTAGAGCCCTTTAAACGCTTCGATGGCACGCACACGGCTGGATTTTAAATCTACGATTGGTTTGGGATAGTCTAGTTCCATATTCGGCTGCCGAGCATAAGGTTCATGAATGCTTTTGGCATCTAAATGTGCAAGCTCTGGTAACCACTGTCGAATATAGTCACCATGACTATCAAATTTCTGCGATTGGCTTACAGGATTAAAGACTCGGAAGTAAGGCACAGCATCGGTGCCTGTGGAGGCACACCACTGCCATCCACCATTATTGGCAGCCAAGTCACCATCTGCCAAATGTTGCATAAACCACTGTTCGCCCAGTCGCCAATCAATCAACAAGTTTTTCGTTAAGAACATTGCGACAATCATCCGCACTCGATTATGCATCCAGCCTGTCGCAAGGAGTTGTCGCATACCTGCATCCACAATTGGAATACCAGTACGACCTTGTTGCCATGCTTTTAAATCCTCGGGTGCATCTCGCCAAACAATTCGTTGTGTGTTGGCTTTAAATGGCAGATGTTTAGAGACATGCGGAAAATCAAATAGAATATGTTGATAAAACTCCCGCCAAAGTAATTCATCTAACCACGTTTGCTGGCCTGTATTATCAATCATAAATTGACCATGTTGAGCACGAAACAGGGCATTGAGACACTGGCGGATAGATAGGATTCCAATATTTAAATAGGTTGAAAGTTGGCTTGTACTATTCAGAAAGGGGAAGTCCCTTTCTTTCTGATAGTCACTAACTTTATGCTCAATAAAATCATCGAGCACCGAAAGTGCATAGGCTTCCGTTTCAGGCCAATAGGCTTTAATTTGATTTAATTCATTCGTATTTGCATCAATCAGTGATTCAATGTGAGGAATGCTTGTATTTAAATCGGTAGGAAGCTGTATGTGCTGCTGTGCAGAAGGGAGTGGGTAGCACTGAGGTAAGCCAATATTTAAACGTTCATAACAGGTTTTTTTAAAAGCGCCAAAGACTTGATAGGGTTTACCTGATTGGTTACGAATACTGTTTAAAGGAAATATCGTCCGATCTTGAAATAGGGTAAATGCAATGGCATGTTGATCGAGACACTTTTGTATTTCAGCATCACGTTTCAGCTCATTTACGCCCACTTCGAAATTTGCAAAGATCTGTTGTACTTGAAGTACATGACATAAGGATGAAAGTTGAACAGGGATATCACGCCACAGAGGAATGTTTAAAATAACCAGTGGAATATTGAGCTCAGCCAGATTTTGTTTCAAATCTTCCAATTGTCGGACATATAAATCTATTTTTACAGGAGCATCATGGTGTAATAGCCATTGTTCAGGAGATAAGATGACTAAAGCAAGCATAGCCCCGTCTTGGCTTGCATGCCAAAGTGCAGCATTATCATGTATGCGAAGGTCTTGTCGAAACCAGATTATGTTCATCAAAAGTTAATCAACTGTAATTTTTTGAAATATAAAATATTACAAAATTGAGCACTTTGATCATATTTTCTTGGCATGTCTTTCACTTAATCTTATGTTATTGAAATAATTAAATCAGAAAAAACTATAAAGTGTGAATATACTTTTTATCAGATAAGTGTATTGACCCTCATGTAATTTGTTATGATTTGTAATCATGCTAAAACAGTTATGGATATTGTGAATACCGTGAAAAAGATTCTAATTCCTATTTTTGTATTAGCTGTTTGTTTGCTTGGTTTTGTTGTTTTTCAGGATACTGAAACTAAAAAGCAACAAGAGCTGAATCAACTCATGAACAGTGCTGAACCTAAAGTACAAAACTTGAGTCCGATCTCAAAGGTAACGGTCGTCCCTGAAAAAGTTACGCGCCCACTTCAAAGTGATGCTGAAGTGGTAATAGAACAGGTCTCGATCAAAGTACTTTGATGTCCATAATTGAATAAAAAACGCATGAATCACTTATCATATTGAATTTTAATCAAAAATAAATTTCAAAACAATTAAAAATCAGTGTGTTATAATCCGCGCCGAGATATCTTGAATTTTAGACTTTGATTCTAAAATGACATTTTTGTTGAAAGCTGCATACGGTTTATGCGGCTTTTTTGTTTAGGTATATATGGTGTAAGTTTCAACTTAAATCATTCATGGCTAAATAAACTTTTCCTGAGTTGAGGAAATTTGGCATATCCATTGCTTTAACTTGCAAAAATTGAATTAGATGTTCAGTGTGTTGAATCTAGCAAATTTTGAAAAGTTATACAGTTTTAAAAGTTTATTTACAGGGGCTAGGTCATGACGACTCCTAATCCATCTTCAGAAAATATGCTCGAGCGTATGTTCAAACTGAGTGAAAATAAAACCAGTTTTCGTACAGAGCTTCTTGCAGGTGTAACCACATTCTTAACGATGTGTTACATCATTATTGTGAATCCAATGATTTTATCCGAAACGGGGATGGATCATGGAGCTGTCTTTGTAGCAACTTGTCTTGCAGCCGCAATTGGTTGTTTAGTGATGGGCATTGTTGCGAATTATCCTATTGCACTCGCACCAGGTATGGGTTTAAACGCTTACTTTACCTATTCGGTATGTTTGGGTATGGGGGTACCTTGGCAGACCGCTTTAGCAGCCGTGTTTGTATCAGGTTTTATATTCATTGCGATCAGCATGTTTAAAATCCGTGAAGCTATTGTGAATGCAATTCCAATGTCACTTAAGCTTGCAATTGGTGGTGGGATTGGTTTATTCCTTGCATTAATTGCTTTAAAAAATGCAGGGATTATTGTTGATAATCCAGCAACTTTGGTGGGATTAGGTGACTTAAAGCAACCAACTGTTCTTTTGGCTTTATTCGGTTTCTTAATGGTGGTTGTGCTACATCACTTTAAAGTGCGCGGTGCAATTATTATCAGTATTCTAGCTTTGACTGCTATTTCAACTGCATTGGGTTTAAGCGAATTTAAAGGTGTGGTGGGGGAGATTCCATCAATTGCTCCGACATTCATGCAGATGGATTTCAAAGGTCTTTTTACTGCGAGTTTAGTGGGTGTTATTTTTGTATTCTTCTTGGTCGATTTATTTGACTCAACGGGGACATTGGTTGGTGTGTCACACCGTGCAGGTTTACTGAAAGATGGTAAGCTTCCACGTTTAAAAAAGGCTTTGTTTGCAGACTCAACTGCAATCGTTGCGGGTGCAGCATTAGGTACATCTTCAACAACGCCATATATTGAGTCTTCAGCAGGTGTTGCTGCGGGTGGTCGTACAGGCTTAACCGCAGTTGTGGTTGCAGTGCTTTTTATTCTATGTTTATTCTTGGCACCATTAGCTCAGTCTGTACCTGGTTTTGCAACCGCTCCAGCTCTGTTATTTGTTGGTGTGTTGATGATTCAGGGGATTACCCATATTGATTGGGATGATATTACTGAAGCAGTACCTGCGTTTTTAACTATTGTCTTTATGCCATTTACTTACTCAATTGCAGATGGTATTGCAATGGGCTTTATCAGCTATGCATTGGTTAAACTGTTCACAGGTAAGGCAGCAACTGTACCGTATATGGTTTGGATTGTTGCTGTGCTTTGGGCACTGAAATTTGCAATGTTTGGTGGCTAATTCACCAAATATTGATAAGGGTGTAAACTCCGTTTACACCCTTTTTTATTTTTTAAAGAGGAAGAGATATGAGTCAATTGGAGCTCATTCGTGCTTTACCAAAAGCAGAACTGCATGTGCATATTGAAGGGACATTTGAGCCAGAACTCATGTTTGCAATTGCACAGCGTAACCAAATAGACATTCCCTATAAGTCGGTTGAAGAAGTAAAGCAGGCTTATAACTTTCATAACTTACAGTCCTTTTTAGACATCTATTATGCAGGTGCAAATGTACTGATTCACGAGCAAGACTTTTATGATTTGGCTTGGGCGTACTTTGAAAAATGTGCTGAAGACCGCGTAGTACATACCGAAATGTTCTTTGACCCTCAGACACACACTGATCGTGGTGTTGCATTTGAAACCGTGATCAATGGTTTACAACGTGCTTGTGATGATGCCAAAGCAAAATTTGGCATTAGTTCGCATTTGATTATGTGTTTCTTACGTCATTTAAGTGAAGACGCTGCATTTGAAACTTTAGCGCAGGCATTGCCTTATAAAGATCAAATCATTGGTGTAGGCTTGGACTCAAGCGAAGTTGGGCACCCTCCTGCAAAGTTTGAACGTGTCTTTGCTAAAGCACGTGAAGCAGGCTTTTTAGTGGTTGCGCATGCAGGTGAAGAAGGCCCAGCAGAATATGTGTGGGAAGCTTTAGATTTGCTTAAAGTGAATCGTATTGACCACGGTGTACGTTCTGAAGAAGATCCTGTATTAATGCAGCGTTTGATTGCAGAGAAAATGCCACTGACAGTTTGCCCACTCAGTAACTTAAAGTTATGTGTCGTTGATGATATGGCACAGCACAATATCCGCCGTTTATTGCAACAAGGTGTGCAAGTGACAGTAAATTCAGATGACCCATCGTACTTTGGTGGTTATATGAATGATAACTTTATTGCGATTACAGATGCATTAGACTTAACAGCAGCTGAGCTAAAACAGTTGGCGCTGAACTCTTTTGAAGCGTCGTTTATTTCGACAGAAGAGAAGCAAAAATGGGCGGCTGAAATTGCAGCCATTGCTTAATCTAATGTTGCTTTAAAGACAGAGTTCGCTCTGTCTTTTTTATGTGAGGTCGATATGAAAAAAATCATTGCATTGCTTGTGGTTATTTTTGCACTTTTTGCAGTTTATTTACTTAAAACAGATACAGGGTTAACTCAAAAGTTATTAAAGCCAGTGGTGGTATATCAGTGCGGTGTAGAGTTGGAGTCGACACGCTTATGGAAAGTCAGTACAGCATTGATTGGTGAAGAAAAAAAGAATCAACTCCAAACACAAATCTGTGGCTGCGTGGGTGAAAATGCATTAAAGGATATTCCCGCAACAACCTTATTACATGCAGTGGTTGATGAGCAAGTCAAAAAACAGGTAGTACAACAGGGCGTATTGAATACGCTTAAAGGATGCGTGGTGGATGAAGTCCTAAAAGCAACAGATTGATGCTTTTAGGCTGATTCAACTTGGTCTTACTTTGCTTGTTTGGTCATGCTGTTTAATACGTTATCTTTATCGATAAAGTGGTGTTTCAGCGCTGCTGCAATATGACCTACCAACAGTAATCCAGCTGCCCATGAAATCCAAATATGTAAAGGTTTTACGATCGCGAGTAACTCTGGATTGTCTTGTACTAAACGGGGAATTTCAAAAAGGTACAAAACCGGTGCAGGGTGTCCAGCACTCCAACTAAATAAACAACCAGTAATTGGCAAAGCCAACAAAATGAAATATAAAGCCAAATGACCAAGGTGTGCCAGTTTTTGCATTAGCGGGGACATACTATCAGGCAGTTTAGGCGCAGGGTGTGTATAGCGCCAAAAGATACGAATCACCACCAGAAAAATAATCGTGGTGGCAATGTTCTTGTGTAAGGTAATGACATCCCCTTTAAAGCTACCATCAGCATCATAACTTAAGAAATTTCCGCTATAAAACCCAATCAGCCACGCGACAATAAAGATAATTGCCATCAGCCAATGTAGAACTTGAGCGGTACGCGTGTAATGGGTATTTACTGTGTTCATTAGATTCACATCCATTTTTATGTTGCGCTATTTTATAGAACTATAGATATTGCAAAAATATACGAGATGCAACATAGCGTTGAAATTCTGCAACGCTGTTTAGATGAGTGGTGCGAATGATCTAAAATTATGCAATGGATTAAGTATGATCGGTGCATTTACGAAATAGTATTTCCGAAATGCGAGAATCTTCGGCACAATACGCTGAATTTTAACTGCAAGAAAAGGATAAATCAGTGAAAAAATGTGTCGCAATGTTAGCCCCTTTGGCTTTGGTTCTCTCAGCATGTACCACGACAGGTACTCCGTCAACGGCTGAAACCACAACTCAACAGTTAGGTACCGCGGCGCTCAAAATTGCCATTAATGCAAAATGCACCACTGAGCTGAATAATTTACCCGCATGGAAAACTGCGACTAAACTTATGACGGCTGATCAAAAAGCCGATATCCAAACTGAAATTTGTGGTTGCGTGAGTGATAAAGCTCCACAAAATATTACAGCAGTTGATGTTGCAACGGCAGCGATTGATCCAGCAGCCCGTACAACAATTATTAGCAATGCTGTGACGAAGACCATCAATGCATGTGTGGCTGAAGCGGTCAATTAATCACTGAGTGGCGGGTCAAGAGGTGAGATGAATTCGAACTTCTTGATCAATCTTTTGTACTTTTATTTATTTATCTTTTATATTGAACTGAATAATAAAAATTGAAGCATTATTTGATCAATAAAAAAAGGTATATATGTATGAAAAATAATAAATTAATCATGGGTTTATTCAGCTCTGTTTTGCTGACTGCTTGTGTGTCGAATCCATTATCGAATTCAAACTCAGATGGTTTTTCTGTCATTAAAATGGCGTCTCATGCAAAATGTATGGATGAAATTGAAAATAATCCAACTTGGCTTATGACGAGTAAGTTGTTTTCTGACGATCAAAAACAAAAGAAAAAACGTAAAGTATGTAACTGTGTAGGTGAGAACTCACCAAAGGTCTTGTCCAAAGAGCAACTGGCCTTGGCCGCGATTGATCCTAAAGCAAAGGCGACCTATACCGCTTTAGCAACAACTAAAACTACCGCCACCTGTGCATCCGAAGTGTTAAACTAGACGCAAGAAATTGTTATTAATATTGAGAGTGGCTGTTATCAGCCATTTTTTATGAGAGTAGAATATGCAAATTGCTGGTGCAGATGAAGCAGGGCGTGGCCCTTTAGTGGGTTCGGTCGTTGCAGCTGCTGTGATATTAGATCCGAATAATCCCATACAGGGCTTAAATGACTCTAAAAAATTGACCGAAAAAAAACGTGAAAAACTTTTTGTTGAAATTCAGGAAAAAGCATTGGCATGGGCGATTGCTGAAGCGAGTGCTGCTGAAATTGATGAGATCAATATTTTACAAGCTTCATTACTTGCGATGCGCCGTGCGGTGGAGAAGCTGGCAGTGCAACCTGACCATGTCTTGGTTGATGGTAATAAAATCCCACAAGGCTTGAGCATGAGTTGTGAAGCAATCATTGGAGGGGATGCTTTACATGCTGAAATTTCAGCAGCGAGTATTCTGGCGAAGGTGACACGTGACCATCAAATGATTGAATTGGATTGCAAGTATCCACAGTTTGGTTTTGCCAAACACAAAGGTTATCCAACTAAGGCACATTTTGAAGCGATTGCTGAACATGGGGTGATTGATGAACACCGCCGTAGTTTTGGACCTGTAAAGAAAGTGATCGAGGCACTTGAGCAAAAAAAGATGCCATAAAAATTTAAAGCGGCTGATCGAGCCGCTTTATGTCAGAAAACTTCAACCTTAACGGTTGTAGTTGTTCTGCTGTGCACCATCATCTTCATAAGCAGGTTGGTAATCCTGATCCAGATGTTGAAGGTGCTCATGCATAGCACGTTCATGCTGAATGCGTTGATAGATCTCTTCACGATGTACAGATACTTCTTTGGGAGCATTGACACCAATACGAACTTGGTTGCCTTTGACACCAAGCACAGTAACGCTTACTTGATCCCCAATCATTAATGTTTCACCGACACGTCGGGTCAAAATCAGCATGTTTATCTCCTTGCAAAACGCTAAACCTGCAGTTGTACTAAAATAAATACATAATTTTTTGTATTTAAAAAAATTTAAACAAATGTTCAATACAACTACATGACATTCTGTTTTTTTTAATGTCTAGCAGTATTTGGCATAACATAGGTTTAAATTTAAGAAAGCCTCGGGTTTAATATAACAGAGCCACTATAGAAAAAACTATAGTGGCTCTGAAATTTTGTAGTCTTTTGCAAAAACTGTCAGACAATGACAAGTTTTTCACTCGATTACTTAAGCACGGGCACTTGACTCGCCATGTTCACGGTCTAAACCGAAAGCCGTGTGCAAAGAGCGAACAGCAAGTTCTAAGTAATTTTCTTCAATAATCACAGAAATTTTGATTTCTGATGTTGAGATCATCAAAATGTTGATGCCTTCATCAGCAAGAGCAGTAAACATTTTACTTGCAACGCCTGCGTGAGAGCGCATACCTACACCTACGATTGACACTTTAACAATGTCATCACGTGTAGCAACTTCGCGAGCACCAATAGCTTGAGCGGTTTCTTCAAGAATTTTTGTTGCTTTAGCAAGTTCACCACGGTTTACCGTGAAGGTGAAGTCGGTCGTACCGTCTTCCTCAACATTTTGGATAATCATATCCACTTCAATGTTGGCATTACCAATTGGCGATAGAATTTTAGATGCAATACCTGGTTCATCAGGAACACCTAAAATCGTAAGTTTAGCTTCGTCACGGTTAAATGCGATACCAGAGATGATTGGTTGTTCCATGTTGTCTTCCGCCTCAGTGGTGATTAGTGTTCCGACGTTTTTCTTAAATTCTTCGTCGAATGCGCCATCATCGTCATTATCAAAACTTGATAATACGCGTAAAGGCACTTGGTATTTGCCCGCAAATTCAACCGAGCGAATCTGCAAAACTTTAGAACCAAGTGATGCCATTTCCAGCATTTCTTCAAATGAAATGCGGTCTACTTTTTTCGCCTTTGGCGCAACGCGTGGGTCAGTGGTATAAACACCATCTACGTCTGTGTAGATTTGGCATTCATCTGCTTTTAATGCAGCAGCTAAGGCTACACCTGAAGTATCTGAACCACCACGGCCAAGTGTTGTTGTGTTGCCATTCAAATCAAAGCCTTGGAAACCAGCAACTACAATAACGCGGCCTGCATCTAAATGTTCAGTCATCACATCTGTATCAATCGACTCAATACGTGCTTTGGTAAATGAACTGTCCGTTTTAATGCCGACTTGGCGACCAGTGAGCGACTTAGCTTCAACGCCAATAGAATTGAGCGCCATAGCTAACATTGAAATCGTTACCTGTTCACCCGTAGAAACCATTTGGTCTAATTCTCGTGGGTCAGGGGTTTCGGTAATGGCTTTCGCTAAAGCAAGTAGACGATTGGTTTCGCCACTCATTGCTGATACAACCACTACAACCTTGTGGCCGTGGTCATGCCAACGCTTTACACGACGAGCAACATTTAAAATGCGCTCTGGAGTACCCATAGAGGTACCGCCATATTTTTGAACGATTAATGCCATAGTTGTTCCATATAAACCATGACCCTGAATGCATCATTCAAGGTCAGTTACACAAAAGGTGAAGTTTTATTTCGCTTCAAGCCAAGCAGCTAAATCTGCCATCACTGTTGCAAACTTCTCGTTTAGTGGCGCGCCACCTTGTGCTAAGTCAGGTTTGCCACCACCTTTACCACCGAGCTCAGTTGCTAGATGTTTGATGATGTCACCTGCTTTAATAGAAGCAGTAAAGTCTTTTGCTACAGATGCAATCAGGCTGACTTTGTCACCTTCAACACCTGCAAGGACAATGACTGCATTTTCTAATTTTGATTTCACACCGTCATGTAGATTGCGAAGTGATTTCGCATCCATGTTTTGAACAGTCGTGATCAGTGTTTGACGACCCGCAAGCGTTTGAACTTGGCTAAGCAGTTCAGCAGCTTGGAAGCTGGCAAGTTTTTGATTGAGTTGCTCAATTTGTTTTTGCAAGCTTGATGCAGTGTCGACTAAAGCTTCAACTTTTTCTAAAGTTTGGTCTTTTTGAGCTTTCAATAAACCATTGATGGTATTGATATCACGGTCAGCTTTTTGAGCAACTTCAATGGCTTTTGTACCTGTTACCGCTTCAATACGACGTACACCTGCAGCTACACCACCTTCAGAAGTGATTTTGAATAAGCCGATGTCGCCCGTGCGTTTAACGTGAATACCACCACACAGCTCAATTGAGAAGTTTTTTTCTTCAATGATTGAACCCATTGAAAGTACACGAACTTCATCGCCATATTTTTCACCGAACAACATCATCGCGCCTTTTGCTTTCGCAGATTCGATGTCTAAAAGCTCAGTAGAAACTGTAGTGTTGGCAATTACTTCAGCGTTTACAAGACGTTCAATTTCTTGAAGCTGTTCAAATGACACAGGTTGATCGTTGGCAAAGTCAAAACGTAAGATGTCTGAGGCAACCAATGAACCTTTTTGTTGTACGTGTTCACCTAAGATTTGACGTAGTGCAGCATGTAAAAGGTGAGTCGCAGAGTGGTTACGCGCAGTTGCAGCGCGGATGTCTGCTTTCACTGTCGCTTCTACATGTTGAGCAAGCTTAATGCTACCGACTGTCACGATCCCTTGGTGTACAAAAGCACCACCCGATTTCTTGGTGTCTTGGACTTCAAAAATACCCGTGTCATTTTTGAAAATACCTGTGTCACCAATTTGACCGCCGCTTTCTGCATAGAACGGGGTTTGGTTCAGTACGATGAGAGCTTCGTCACCTTCAAGCACTTCATCAACTTGTTCGCCATCTTTGTAGATTGCGATAATTTGACCTTCGCCAACCGTTGCGTCATAGCCGTCAAACTGAGTTTCGCCTTCAACTTTAACCACGCTGTTATAGTCAATGGCGAATTTACCTGCATCACGTGCACGTTGACGTTGTGCAGCCATTTCAACTTCAAAGCCTGCTTCATCAATGGTCAAATCACGTTCACGTGCGATGTCAGCAGTCAGGTCAGTTGGGAAACCGTAAGTATCATACAGTTTAAACACCACTTCACCTGGAATCACTGAACCTTTCAGTTGAGCCAATTCGCCTTCAAGCAATTTCAAACCTTGCTCTAAGGTTTTAGCAAATTGTTCTTCTTCTTTCAGTAATTGTGCTTCGATACGGACTTTCTGTGCTTCAAGTTCTGGATAAGCTTGACCCATCACTTCAATTAAAGGTTGCAACATTTTATGGAAGAAGGAGCCAGTTGCACCGAGCTTGTTACCATGACGAACTGCGCGACGGATAATACGGCGTAGTACATAACCACGACCTTCATTTGATGGGTTTACACCATCCGCAATTAGGAATGAACATGAACGTGCGTGATCGGCAACGACTTTAAGTGAAGCAGGGTACTGAACTGGTGTACCTTTTTCGTGTGCTTCTGCTTCAAGTGCTGCGGTATCTAAACCAATAATTTCAGCGGCCGCTTTGAGTAAGTGCTGGAATAGGTCAATTTCGTAGTTAGAGTTAACATGTTGTAAAACAGCAGAAATACGCTCTAAGCCCATGCCTGTATCGACAGAAGGCGCTGGAAGAGGGTGCAATACGCCATCCGCAGTACGGTTGAACTGCATGAAAACGTTATTCCAGATTTCAATGAAACGGTCGCCATCTTCTTCAGGTGTGCCCGGTAAGCCACCCCAGATGTGGTCGCCATGGTCAAAGAAGATTTCAGAACAAGGACCACAAGGACCTGTATCACCCATTGCCCAGAAGTTATCTGATGCGTATTGGCCACCTTTGTTGTCGCCAATACGAATAATACGAGATGCATCTAAACCAATTTCTTTGTTCCAGATGTCAAATGCTTCGTCGTCAGTGTGGTAAACCGTTGCATAGAGTTTGTCTTTAGGCAGTGCTAACCAAGCTTCACCTGTTAGAAAATCCCATGCAAATTTGATTGCATCACGTTTGAAGTAGTCGCCAAATGAGAAGTTACCTAACATTTCAAAGAAAGTATGGTGACGTGCGGTATAACCGACGTTGTCTAAGTCGTTATGTTTACCACCTGCGCGGACACACTTTTGTGAAGACACCGCACGTACATAATCACGTTTTTCTAGGCCTAAGAAACAATCTTTAAATTGGTTCATACCCGCGTTGGTAAACAACAAAGTAGGGTCGTTGGCGGGAACTAGAGAACTCGACGCGACACGTGTATGCCCTTGCGATTCAAAGTAGCTTAAAAAAGCTTCGCGAATTTCAGCTGATGTCATAAAACGAGTACTCACAACCAAGTCACTCCATAATTTCGATTTGGCTAATAGTAGCTGAAGCAAGTCTTATTCTAAATACGCTGACTTCAGTTACTGGCTTAAAAATTTTAAAACGCCAAATTATAACGGAAAAAGGATGTTGCACCAATCACTTTAAGGCGAATTGATGACATTTCTATGTATTCAATCGTTCTTTGATTTTGCAGGTTAATGTTGGATATTTATATCATTTGATAGAAAGAAAGCAGGTTGATAGGTCTAGTCAGGCAGGTCAATTTGTGACTTAAGGGTTCATATTCATCATCTTCACTGATGAATCATAGAAAAAGAAAGCTTAACCAAATCTATATAAATCCATTAATATAGGCCAGCTTTATCTTTCATCATTTTATAAATAAGGGCAAGTCATGCAACGAGTGGCGATAAATGGATTTGGTCGAATCGGACGTAATGTATTACGTGCTTGGTTTGAAAATCCAAAGAACTTTCAGTTTGAAATCGTCGCGGTAAATGATGTGGCAGATGTAGAAACCTTATTGCATTTATTTAAATATGACACGACTCATGGGCGCTTTCCAGGGAAAGTCGATTTAAGTTATGAAAATGAAAGAATTTATTTACATTTGTCTAAAGATCAGGCGCAGCTCAAAGTTGAAGTATTGTGTCAGGCAAACCCGCAAGATCTACCTTGGGCCAGTCTCTATGTCGACGTGGTTCTAGAGTGCACAGGTTTATTTCGCTCGCGTGAAGCAGCAACAGAGCATATCCATGCAGGTGCAAAACGGGTCATTATTGGCGCGGCACCTTTTGACTCAGTTGATGCCGCAATTGTGTATGGGGTGAATCACCATGAGGTCAAAGCCAGTGACCAAATCATTTCCAGTGTGTCATGTACCACGCAGGCCTTAGTGCCTTTGGTTAAAATCATTGATGATGCTTTTGGTATTGATACTGCGCTCATGACGGAAATTCATGCGGTCACTGCCGATCAGTCTGTATTGGATCATGCGCATCGGGACTTAAGACGTGCTCGTGCTTCAGGTCAAAACATTATCCCGACTACATCGTCTGCTTTAGGTGCTTTAAAACAAGTCATGCCAAAAATGGCCGATCGTATTGATGGTTATTCCATCCGCGTACCGACCATTAATGTGGCGGCAATTGATTTGACCTTTATTTCGCAAACACCGATTACCGATCATAAAATCAATGAAGTGTTGATTCAGGCGGCGAAGTCAGACTACCGTGAAATTATGGATGTGACCGATGAACCCTTGGTGTCTTCGGATTTTAACCATTCACCATATTCACTCATTGTTGATTTAACGCAAACAATGGTGGTAGGGCATCAAGCCAAAGTCTTTGCGTGGTATGACAATGAATGGGGCTATGCAAACCGCTTATTGGATTTGTGTGAATCTTTTAGTGCGTCATTAATCTAAAGGACTTTTCTACAGTATCTTTTACTCTGAAAACAAGATGATAGACATAGACCGCATACAGACTTGTGGGTATGATGAGTGTATAAACGAAAATAAAGAAGAGTGGTGCTTATGTTGATCTTAATTTGGGGATTTATTTTGTTGTTGGCGGTCGCAGTGGTGTTTTTAATTTGGTTTCAATTTAAAAATCAGACAGATAAAACTGACCCCTACGCAGAGCTACATCAGCTTCAGGAAAAAGTACACCATCTTGAAGAAAATTTAAAAAAGACTTTAGAGATTATGCAAGATCTTGCAAAAAAGATGCATGTGCAACAGGAAGTGATCGAGCAGACCACCTCTAAGTTGCAAAAAGTTGAGCTACAAAACGCTGAGTTGGTGAATATTCTCGCTAAAGCCGTACAGCCTGAACGCTAAAAATTAAGTTTAGATGAGCACGGTACGCAATAATGCCGCGCTCAGCATACTAATCACAACGGTTGGTAAGAGTGAAAATCGTGAAGCTGCAAGCAAAGTGATAGCGATGGCGAGTAGATCTGCGACATTGTCCTTCACAAAATAAGGCGCAATCACTGAAATTAGTACACAGCCTGGGACAACTTCTAAAATTTTCCGCTGTTTATTGGTAAGTGTTTTATTTTTCAGCAAAACATAGCCCAATATACGTGTCAGATAAGTGGTGGCTGCAACCAATAGAATTGCAACAAGAGTCGTGCCGTGAATCATAGCTCATCCTCCTGAATAAATATGAAAGCAGAGGCGATGCCACAGATTGCACCAATAGGCACATACCAACCCGTCGGTAAATATAAATAAGCAATCGCTGCACTAATGAGACTAACCAGCCAAGGGCGTGCCGCGCTGAAGCCTTTCCACATGCCACGCAATAAAACCAGAAATACCGCAGCAAAGGCCATATCAAAACCGTAACTGTGTACATCTCCAAGTAAAGGACCAAGAATGGCACCTAAACTGGTAAAACTGACCCACATCAAGTACAGGGCAAAACAGATGCCTGCGTAGTAAGACATGCTAAAGGCCTGTTGTAGCCCAAATCTTTTCTTTTGTTCTGCATCGGCAAGAGCTGCTGCCCAACTTTCATCACACATGAAAAACAGAGCAGGGAAAACCTGTCGATTGGGCAAATGGCGTAAATAGGGCACGAGACTTGCACCCATGAGTAAATGACGGCTGTTGACTAGAAAAGTAATGAAAATTAAAACGAGAAAATTTGGTGGGTTGGTCCAGACCTCCAGCACAGCAAATTCGGAACCGCCCGCAAAGTTTAGGCCAGTAAAGAGTGGGACTTCTAAATGGCTAAAGCCTTTTTGAGTGGCTTGTGTTCCCAAGACCAAAGCAAAAGGAATAATGCCCAGCAGCATCGGGATAGACGTTTTAATTCCACGTTTAAACTCGACATAATCGCTGGAGTCATTAAGTTCCTGAGTCGTATTTCTAAAGGAGAGCATTTTAAATCGCCTATACGTGCTATGTTTTGGTGCGGTAGGTGAATAATTTTAGGGTTTTTCCGAAGATATTTTTTACTTTATTTAGCTTAATATTAGGGTTGTTTAGCATAATATGCTTTAATTGGTTAAATATGAGCAAAATTATGCTTTAGGGGTGGAATTTATGGACCAAACAGATAAACGTATATTACAAGTACTACAAGTCGATGGAAAACTTCAAAATAATGAGTTGGCTCAGCGCATTGGACTGTCTGCCTCACCGTGTTTAAGACGAGTAAAGCAGCTAGAAGAAGATGGGATTATTCGGGCTTATGTGGCGTTGGTTGATCCTGCCAAGGTGAATTTGCGATTGACCGTATTTGCACGGATTTGGCTCAAAAGTCAGGACCCACAAACTGTGAACCAATTTGTCGAGTCGATTCGTGAAGTTCCAGAAGTGGTTGAATGTCATTTAATGGCAGGGGATTGTGATTTCTTTTTACGTATTGTAGTTGCAGATTTGGATGCCTATCGACAGTTTCAAATTCACCGTCTGAATAAAATTCCCAATATACAAAGTATAAAAACAGAAATTCCGCTGCAAAATATTAAACAAACGACTGAGTTACCCTTAGCTTAACGGGTTTAGTCGTGATGTATATTATCCAAGTTGAGTGCAAGCGCGATTAGAAACCTGTTCTGCAAATCAAAGGCGATTTTCCGCTTGGCAAACTTGATCACTACTCTGTGGGTTTCTACGTGAAAGGATGAGTTGTGAGTTAAATTTATAGCTCAATCGTTTTGACTACGCTGTCTACGGAATATTGTCCCCATGCGGAGAGCTGTTCAATAAAGTCATTCAATTGTCTTTGATGAAAGTGGCAGGTCAGCATATAGCATGCGGAGCCACAAACTTTATATGCATATTCAACTTGATCAAACTGTGCTAAAAAAGTTTCAAACTGTCCAAATTGATTATTTTCCATCATGATCCGAATAAATTGGGTCGTCTCATAATTTAAATCAACCGTATATTTTTGAATGAGACCTTCGTTTTGCATTTTTGCAATACGATTTCCCACCGCTTGACCTGTGCGATGAACCAATTCACCAATGTCTTTATGACTTAATCGGGAGTCATTTTTAAGAATCTTTAAGATTTTTAAGTCAATTGGATCTTGATTTGACAGCATAGATGATCGTTCTTTCACTCTGAAAACATTTATAGATACATTCTTTCATATTCAACTGCAAGAGCTGGTTTATTTTACTTATTCTATGGCATTGATACATCAGACTGAAATGAAGATGAGAGGGTGATTTAAATGAATAAAACAGCACTAGTTATTATTGATGTTCAAAATGATTATTTTCCACAAGCTAAGATGGCGCTATATCAGGCTGAGCTAGCATTAAAGCAGATTAATCTTTTGGAAGACGCATTTTTGAAAAATAAACAGCCAATTATCTATATTCAGCATATTTTTAATCAACCTAATGCCCCATTTTTTGAAGCGGGCACGTTTGGTGTTGAATTACATTCAGGCTTGCAATTGACAGCAGATTCAATCGTGGTTGAAAAACATTATCCGAATAGTTTTTTTGAAACCAATCTAAAGACGGTGTTGGATCAGCTTGGTGTTGAAAAATTAGTGATTAGTGGCATGATGACGCATATGTGTGTAGATGCAACTTCCCGTGCTGCCGCGGAGTTTGGCTATGATCCAGTGGTTATTGCAGATGCAACAGCAACACGTGATTTGAGTTATGCCAATAAAACTGTGCAAGCAGAGGATGTACAGTCTGCATGTTTAGCAGCATTTCAAATGTTTTCGACGGTGCTGTCAGTAGATGAGTATTTAAACTCATAATTCTTAGATTTGAGTTGCTATGTTGAGGCAAAAGTACACAAGTGATTGGGCGTGTACTTTTGCTTTGGCAACTTACTCTTCGTTTAAAAAGCCTTCTTTAATTTCTTTAGGCAGATCTGCATGCCACCATGCATAAATACTGGCTTTAATTTCTTCATCTTCTTCCGGATCATTTAACGGTTCATCGTCTTCGCGGACAAGCTCGTCTCCGTCGAACTTAAACCAAAACTCCCACGGATCATCATCGCCACAGCCCCATGCTTGTGTGTGAATGTCTGGAAGCAAGGCTTTCAAGAAGAATAAAATCGCTTCAATGAACTCATCGCCTGCTGAGCCATGAACAAAATGGGCAACTGAATAGCCTGCAATAGTGCCTAATGACTCAGGACCCAGATCAAACTCGATGTTATCAATCGTATTTAAAATATCTTCAGCCAGTTCAACACCATGTTCAGGGTTAATGTCACAGGTTAAAGTCGTAAATTGGCCTGCATCACCACGATGTTCTTGGAACAGCCGGTCTAATTTTGCCATGATTTGAGCATTTGCATGCTTGTAATATAAGTTGCTGTGCAATTCCATCAAACGTTCCCCAAGTGAAAATAGTGTGATTAAAATGGTCTATATAATGTGGTGTTGTATTTATTCTTGCTGTTGAATTGAGCAGGAGTATAAAATAACTTGCTTTTTTCGCAAGCAGTCTGTTAATGGGAAATAAAATATAAAACAATGTTTTAAATGATTTTTTTCAATATGTGACATGCTTCGGTATAGTCAGTAGTCGTTTGGGTTGGGATTTTGAGATGATTTAAAATCTAGTTAAGAATGAATGATTCAAAAGCAACAGATTTTATAGCGCGCTGGTTGTTAAAGTTGAAACGATAAATTAAATTTTCCGAAATTGTCTAATGCACAGCACATTGTATCGTGATAGACTAAGAGAAATCGGGTGTGCCCCGATTTTTTTATGCGGATTCGTTCCGCGCTGACAAGATTTTAGGTTTACAACATGCCCATTTCAGAGACATGGTTATTACCTGATGGTGTAGCTGATGTACTGCCAGAACAGGCGCAAGTGATTGAAACTTTGCGTCGTCAAGCATTAGATTTCCTCGCAACACGAGGTTATCAGTTGGTGTACACGCCATTCATTGAATATATCGAATCGTTATCTTCTCTTTCAGAATCGAATCAAGATTTAGACTTAGCCACTTTTAAAGTCATTGACCAGTTATCTGGTCGTTTGCTTGGTGTGCGTGCCGATATGACACCACAAGTGGCTCGTATTGATGCGCATGTACATCCAGTTGAAGGCGTTGCTCGCTATTGCTATGCAGGAACAGTCCTACATACCAAACCACAAGGCTTTAATACCACACGTGCGCCTTTACAATTAGGTGCTGAGTTATTTGGTTCAGATAGCATTGATGCTGATGTTGAACTGATTGACGTGATGATTAGCTTACTTGCGAAAGCAGGCTTTGCAGATGGTATTCACTTGGACTTAGGTCATGTGGGCTTATTCCGTAGTTTGGTGAAAGTTGCAGGCTTAAACAAAGCAACTGAACGTCAACTTTCTGATTTATATCAACGTAAAGCATTGCCAGAGTTGGCTGAATTTACTCAAGATTTGAACTTTGGTGCAGACTTTTATACTTTAGGGCGTTATGCAAGTGACTTAGATGCTTTGCAAACGCATTTAAGTGCAGCAGTGATTGCCGATGCTGAGTTTAAGCAAGCTTTCGACGCATTAAAAACCACACAGTCTGAAATTCAAGCGCGTTGGCCAAACCTACAGATGGGTATTGATGTGGTTGAACTTCGTTCATATCACTACCATACGGGCTTAATGTATGCTGTTTATGCGCCTAATCGTGCTGCGCCATTGGCACAAGGTGGGCGTTATGACGGAATTGGCGAGCACTTTGGTCGTGCACGTCCAGCGACAGGTTTTAGTTGTGACTTGTATGCGCTTAGCGCAGGGCGTTTTCAGCAAAACAGTTTAGTTGTTGCGCCGAAAGGAACACAAACAGATTTGCTCCAAGCGATTGAACACACACGTGCCAAAGGCATGAGCGTGATTCAACTTTTGGGTCAGGATGATTTAACTACACTTCCATATGCGACGCACCAATTGGTGAATGTTGCAGGTCAATGGACTGTAGAACAGATTTAATCACTTCTTCAGGTCAGTTAAAGCCTGAAAAGTTCTTCAATTTTAACAGCATGATGCAATGAGGCTATTATGGGCAAGAATGTTGTGGTACTCGGTACCCAATGGGGCGACGAAGGTAAAGGTAAAATCGTCGACCTGCTCACAGATCAAGCGGCTGCGGTCGTTCGTTATCAAGGCGGACATAACGCAGGTCATACACTTGTCGTTGGTGGTAAGAAAACTGTATTACACCTCATTCCATCTGGTATTTTACGTGAAAACGTACTGTGCTTAATTGGTAATGGTGTTGTACTTTCTCCTGAAGCGCTCATCAAAGAGATGGACATTCTTGAAAAAGAAGGCGTGCCAGTTAAAGAACGTTTACGTATTTCACCAAACTGTCCATTGATTTTGCCAAACCATATCGCATTGGATCAAGCACGTGAAATTAAGCGTGGCAATGCAAAAATTGGTACAACAGGTCGTGGTATTGGCCCTGCGTATGAAGACAAAGTTGCACGCCGTGCAATTCGTGTTGCAGACTTGGTACGTGGTGGTGAGCATCTTAAAGCTCAGCTGACTGAATTACTTGAATACCATAACTTCCAATTAACCCAATTCTACGGTGTAGAAGCAGTTCAATTAGAAGATGTGCTTGCGCTTTGTGATCAATGGCGTGAAGTGGTTGCACCACTCGTGATTGATGTTACAGGTGAGTTGCATAAATACCGTAAAAATGGTGACAATATCATGTTTGAAGGTGCTCAAGGCTCACTTCTTGATGTTGACCATGGTACATACCCGTATGTAACGTCTTCAAACACCACAGCTGGTGGCGTAAGCTCAGGTTCAGGTTTGGGTCCATTACACCTTGACTATGTATTAGGTATCACAAAAGCATACACGACACGTGTCGGTGCAGGCCCGTTCCCAACTGAGTTGGTTTACGATGCTGCAAATGACGTAGGTGACGCTATTGGTAAGCACTTAGGGACGATTGGTTCTGAGTTTGGTGCATCTACTGGTCGTCAACGTCGTTGTGGTTGGTTTGATGCGGAAATCTTACGCCGTTCTGTGGAAGTCAATTCACTCTCAGGTATTTGCTTAACTAAACTAGACGTTCTTGATGGTCTAGAAGAAGTGAAAATCTGTGTAGGTTATGAAGCTGCTGATTCTGGTTGTGTTGGTTCTTCTGATGCGTTGGCATTTGAAACTTTAAAACCAATTTATGAAACGATGCCAGGTTGGTCTGAGTCTACTTTTGGTGCGAAATCAGTAGATCAGTTACCACAAGCAGCAATCAACTACGTTAAACGCCTAGAGCAATTAATTGAATGTCCAATCGACATTATTTCTACTGGTCCAGACCGTGAAGAAACAATTATCTTGCGTCATCCGTTTGAAGCTTAAGCGCTAAACGCCCATAAAAACCCTGCCTTTTGTGCAGGGTTTTTTAATGGGTGCTACAGGAGAAAGTTAGGCATTAAGCTTATATTTAATATGGATATAAACAGTTGAACTACTATAGTTTTCCAGACTAAAGTTGCATGAATAAGCACGACATCATGTATAAGTGCTTGTTAGAATAAAATTCAAGATAAACAGATGAGCAGGCAGGATGCAAAAGAATATCGCAGGAACTATTTTTTACTCACTACTTTTTGCTATGGGTGGTGCGCCAACAATCGCGATGATGATTATTCAGGGGCAAACCACTGATCCTGATGTTATTTATAGTGCGCTGATTGGGCTGTCTGTGATTATTGCTTGTATTTTGGTGCCAATCATTCTTATTCAAAATGCATTTTTATTTGCTAAACGTAAAAGTCAAACGCTTGAAGAAAAAATTGAGCCATTAAGCCATCTATATTTAGGCTTAAATATTCTGTGTCTGGTCTATTGGCTTCTGATTCAGTTTCTGTAATAACTTTAAGTTTGGAGTCTGACATTTGTTGTGAATTTGGCTTTGTTGAATATGCATAGTGATGAAGCTGTTTTTACATAATTGCTATGATAAAACATGCTTATGATATTTAACACTTTAGATCTACTCATTATAATTCAACACATTATGTGAAGTGCTTTGAAATGGATGGAGTTAAGCCATAATGAAAAATAAAATATTAATGAGTCTGTGCGCAGCAACGGTGGTCACCATTTCTGGTTGTGCAACTTTTGCGGAGGTTGCAGGTGCGGATACAGCAACTTTAAATGCAGCAGCAACTCAAGGTTTTAACAAAACTGTAAATGAAGCAAAAACCAACAAAACTTTGGACACTTCATCAAGCACGTACAAGCGTATTTATGGTGTATTCAATCGCTTGAAGCCTTATGCTGATCAGATGAATCAAACAGGCACTCGATTTGACTGGCAGTTGGCTGTACTTAAGTCAAATCAAGTCAATGCTTATGTAGCGCCTGGTGGTAAGGTGGTGTTCTATACGGGTATTGTGGATAAGTTGAACCTTACTGATGCTGAAATTGCAGCAGTGATGGGACATGAGATGGTGCATGCTTTAGAAGAGCATTCAAAGAGTAAAGTTGGTGCGCAAGCATTAACTGACTTGGCTTTGGGTATTGGTCTCAGTGCTGCTGGCGTGGGTCAAACTGGGACAGCTGCGGCGCAGTTAGGTAGTCAGATTGGTATTGGCCTGCCGTATTCGCGTAGCTTAGAAAGCCGCGCAGATGAGGGCGGTTTAATGTTGATGGCGCGTGCAGGCTATAACCCACAAGCGGCAATTAGCTTATGGGAGAAAATGAATAAGCTCGATGGGGCTGGTGGTTCTTCATTCCTTTCGACGCACCCATCAAATAGTCAGCGTATTGAAGCAATGCGCAAGAACTTAGCTGCTGCACAAGCAGTTTATAATCAAAGACGTTAATTTCTTTTTGAGCAAAAAAGGACGCTAAAGCG
>NZ_QKVN01000028.1:0-52206 GCF_003231195.1 Acinetobacter sp. WCHAc060042 | reverse complement strand
CGGGTTTACTGGGACCACTTGGTGAAGAAATTGGATATATCTGGGCTACATTAGGAATTTTCGCATTAGGTTCGATTCTACTAACATTTGGGCTAATTTTCGGACGGCCTCGTCTTGCTCTTCTATTTAAACAACCACGCTGGCAACTTGCTGGCGGACTACTAGGTCCTGTGTACGTGGTTTCTTTAACTATAGCGACACCTCACATTGGTGTTGGTTTAACTATGGTCGGTATCTTATTTGGTCAAATAGCGACAAGTCTCATTATTGATCACTGGGGCTTATTGGGTAGTAGTAAACGAGCTATAGACAAATATCGTATCAGTGCATTGATTGCTGTTTTAGCTGCATTATGGCTTATTCAATAAGGACATTTTACATGATTTACATGATGTTATTAGTTGTAATCTTTGGTGGGGCAGTATTATGTGCTCAATCGTCAATAAATGGACGGCTTGGTTCAGAAGTTGGAGTCTTAGAAAGTGCTTGGTTAACATTTGTGATAGGAACAATGGTTAGCTTTTTAATAGGCTTCTTTTTTGAGCCACATTATTCATTAAATATTTTTACTGCACCAAGATGGCAATTAACAGGTGCTTTTTTTGGCGTTGCTTATATGCTAATCGTTGTGTTTTCTATGCCTAAACTTGGTGCTGCTGCTACCACTGTGGCTGTAATTAGTGGGCAGTTAATTATGAGCCTCTTAATTGACAACTTTGGTTGGTTTAAAAATACTGTTATTCCTTTGGATGGGGCAAGATTAGCAGCAATTATGCTGTTAGCTATTGCTATATTTTTTATTTACAAAAGTAATAATGCTTCTGTTTAAAACAATTTAAAATCATAAATATTTAATTTTTGCTTAATTTGAATAAAAATATTATTTTAGAATAATATTTAGATCATATGTTGTGTGAATTTAATGTGAAGTAAAACAAAAAAATATATTTATAATAATAAAGATAAAATATTATTCCTTTACGTAATAATTAAGGTCTGATATTTTTTTGTTAGTAAATTATGTTCTTTGTGGCTAAAATAAGAATTACTAAAATTTTGGTTGATATTGACATAATAAAACTAACTTAAAATAATACTTACAGTGGAGTTGGAAATGATAAAGAGCATAACAAATTGTGCATTGGTATCTATCAGTTGTTTTCTATTAGTAGGATGTAATACGAATTCAGAGAAAAAAGAAATTTTCCTTCCAACTTCCTCTGGGGATACGATTATTCTTACAAATAATGGGTTAATTACTTCAATAAATCGAGAACTTCCTAATAGCATTATTTCTTCTGTGAAGATTAGTATGCTTGAAGCAGGCGATCAATTGGTTGGAATTGACTATAGACCTAAAGATGAAAAACTTTATGCTATCGGGGTGTTGGGCAACATATATACTTTAAATCCCAATACAGGGGTTGCTACTTTTCTTCGAAAACTTTTTGCTGATCCGACAGACACTAATGATGGAAATACACCGTTTCTTAAGATTCTAGGGGATGCAAATCTAATAAGCGTAAATTTCAACCCAGTAGCTGACCGATTACGTGTAATCACGAACACAGGGCAAAATTTAAGGATTAATGTTGATACAGGCGCAACCATTACAGATGGTCAAATAAGTTCTACTTCAATTAGTCCTGTTGTTATGGCAGCTGCTTACACCAATGCCTTTGCGGGTACGGCAACAACTAAGTTATATAGTATTGATCAAGTGTCTGGACGTGTATATTTACAGAATGCAAATGCTGGTACTTTAGGAGTTTCTGCTCCATTAGGAGACAGCCTAGATAAAGCAGGTGGTGGTTTTGACATAGATCCTGTGAATAATGTTGGTTATGCTGCATTAAAAGTTTCTGGTAGCTATAAATTCTATCAACTAAATTTGGCTAATGTTGGTACATCCAATAATGCTATTTTCACTACAAATGAATTAGACAATACTTACACAAAAAACGGTATACGAGGCATTGCATTAAAACGTGATAAAAATGCCACTGCCGAAGGATTTGGTTTAAGTACTAATAATAAATTAATTCGTTTCGCGCTAAATAATCCAAATAGTGTGATTGAAAAAAGAATTACTGGTTTACTAGTTGATGAAAAGTTGATTGGAATTGACTTTAGGCTAAGAACCAATACGGATCAGTTCGGAAAGCTTTACGGTTTAACAAATAAAGGTAATATATATGTGCTTAACACAGAGACAGGTGAAACAAGCTTAGTGAGTGTTCTAAGGCCGGCATTAAACAGTACATATACTGTTATAGACGGGACAGATTTTGCTGTTGATTTTAATCCTGCTGCTGATCGATTGAGAGTAATCAGTAATACAGGACAAAGTCTTAGAATTAATGTTGATACAGGAGAAACTATTCAAGATGGTAATATTAATGGTATTTCTAGTGCAATAATTAGTGCAGCAGCTTACACCAATAGTTTTAAAACAAGTGCACCTAGTATCAGTACAGAACTTTTTGATCTTGAACAAACCAATAAAACATTGGTTAAACAAGATCCCCCTAATACTGGAGTACTGAACCCAATTGGTGGGTTAGGTATTAGTTTAGGGTTAAATAATGGTTTTGATATCGTTGGTGGCGACAATGGTTATGCATTGGCTTCTATCGCCAGTCTAACAGCAGGACCTTCAGTTTTATATCGAATTGATATCAGTACATCAACAATGAGCGATAACCGTGCAAAACCTGCTATTAGCATCGATGGAACACCGAATGTAATAGCGTCTACTATAGGAACTGAACCGCTTATAGATATTGCGTTATTACTTAAATAAGTTTTATTTTTGAAGTAACATTATTTGTAGATTTTAGCTTTAAGCTAAAATCTACAATTTAACATTCTTCTAGTGAGTAATATTTAAAAATTAGGTTATTCAGTTCAACTGGCTTCGTGTAAAAATATCCTTGCAAAAGATCACAATTTTGATAATGAAGTATTTTTGCTTGTTCTAGTGTTTCTACTCCTTCTGCAACAACCTCAAGATTAAGCTGATGAGCTAAATGAATTATAGATTGAACTATAGATGCATCTTGAGAATTATTTGTCAAATTATCTATAAACTCACGATCTAATTTAATTTGATTAATTGGTAATCGACGTAAATAGCTAAGACTTGAATAACCTGTTCCAAAATCATCAATTGAAACTTTTACTCCTAGCTCACGAACTGACTTTAATATCTCAATTGCTCTATCTGTACCATTAATAATCACGCCTTCTGTAATTTCGATTTTAAGAAGATTAGCTGGAAGTTGACTTTTAATCAGTACACTTTCCAAGCAACTAAGGAAATTACTGCGACCGAACTGTAGGGGAGAAATATTGACAGAGACCGAAATTGTAGAGCTATTTTTTCCATTTATACGGGCAATATCAAAACACGCTTGTTCAAGAACCCACTGACCAATTGCGACAATTTGCCCAGTTCTTTCGGCTAATGGAATGAAAGTATCTGGTAAAATAAAGCCTTTTTGAGGATGATGCCAGCGAATGAGTGCTTCTACACTGTGAACTTTTCCTGTTCGTGGATCCACCAAAGGTTGATAAAATAATCTAAACTGTTTTTCCTTTAGTGCAGTCATAAGTTCTAATCGCAAAAGAGCATAATCTTTCTCTGGGAAAAATTTGTTTGGATCTCTTTTATATAAATACCACGTGTTTCTTCCTTGTTTTTTTGCTTCTTTCAGAGCATTCATGGATTCATATAACAGCTCTGAAGCATATCGAGTATTAGAATTTCTTACGGTAATTCCAATACTAGCTGTTAAATGTAGAGTTTTATTTTCAATCTGAAAGTTTTGAGAAATAAGGTCAAGTATACTTTCTGCCAAAGTAACTAATTGGTTCTGATTTTTAGAATTTTTTACTAATAAAATAAACTTATCTTCAATATATCGACTCAGTAAACCATCTTTTTTTAATAAGTCCTGTAAACGTGAGCCGATATCTCTAATTATTTTATCACCGATCAAATAGCCTAGACTTTCATTCATAGATCTAAAATCATCAAGATCAATGTAAAATAATGCCAGACTAGCTGGGGATTGATTTTGTTGTTCAAATTCTTTTTCTAAAAATTTATCAAATGTTCTCTGATTTGGCAAACCAGTGATTGAGTCACAGGTATGTTGATACTTAATATAACTTCTGTTCTTTTCATCCTCAGTTATATCTTCAATATTACCTAAGAAGTGAGTACAAATATTATTTTGATCGAATACAGGTCCAAACATTAAACGACACCAAAACCAAGTTCCATTTCTGCGGTACTTTTTTAATTTCACAGTTGTTTCTTTTAGTTCTTTTATTCCTGTTTTGATTTTTTCTACCTGAATTAAATCAGTTTCAGATCCTGACAAGAAGTTATAACTTTTGCCTAAAATTTCTTCTGGGCTATATCCCGTTATAGATGTAAATGAGGGGTTAACAAAAACTATTTCTAAATTATCAGAGATGTCAGTTATGAAGATCCCATTTGGACTCGCATCTACCCCGCGCTTTAATAGGCGCAGGATTTCTTCATTTTTTAAACGTGTAGAAATATCACGTGCGATGGCAAATACACCAGTGACTTTTTGATTTTGAATAATGGGTAAATTTGTAAGATCAAGCCAAATGAGTTTGCCAGAAGCATGATATGCAGGAATTTTATAATGTTTAGCAATACCTTTTAATGCATCTTTAAATGCTAATTTAATAAGTTTATGATATTTAGTTGGTATAAAAGTCCAAAATTTTTTTCCTAATATCTGTTTTTCTGAGAATCCAAGAATTTTATTACAAGTAATATTTGAATTTAAAATATAACCATTAAGGTCAATTTCAATAATTAAATCAGGATGATGCGTATAAAAAGAGCTATATTTTTCATTAATAGCTAGTCTCTGTTTGTATTCATTTTCTCTTTCAATTGCTAACGCAATTAATGATACCGCTTGATTTATAAATTCAAAATGCTCTGATCTGGGCGTCTTCTCTTCACGATAGTAGGTGCCAAAAGTTCCATATAAGATACCTTTAGCACTTATAATAGGCACAGACCAACAACTAATAATATTTTCTTCTCTAACAAACTCTAAATAATTTTTCCAATTAGGATCAAGTATCAAATTACGACTAATAATAGTTTTTCTAGAAAAAGCAGCTGTACCACAAGATCCATTCTTATCCTTAACTTTTAAAGGACTGATTGAACGACAATATTTAGAAGAAAAGTGATGTTCCCCATTTACAAGTGTTAATGTTTGCTCCACTTCTGAATAAAGCATAATTGTGACTAAAGCATCTGTAATATTTGATTCAAGCCAAGAACATATCGAGTTAAGTATAAGTTGAAGATCTGTACTTTTATCAATAGAATTTAAAACATACTCAATATTTAGCTTTCTAAGATCACTCTTCACTTTTCAGACCCTCCTTGGCTCCAATACATTTTATGCGAAATAAAAGTAATTTTTTATTTAATTTAAGTATCAATAGTCTATATTGAAAAACATTGGAAAGTAAAAACAACTTTATGAAAAATATGTTTTTTTTGTGCATATTAATTTAACTGCTTTTATATATTTTTTAATTTTGATATAAGAATGTATGTTTAGGATCAAAAGTTTCACCGAGAGATGGCTAGTATACAACCAAGGACTACTTTAATGAATAAACAAAAGTTTAAAAATTTTGAAGATGCAGGAAGAGAAATTTTAAATTTTTTACATCAGAGGTTTGGATTTGACTTATGTATGATTACACGGGTAGAAGGTGATGATTGGATAGTATTGCAAACAGAAGACCATGGATACCATATTAAACCAGGTCAAGTTTTTAAATGGGCTGATTCATTTTGTTGCCATATGGTTAAAGGAAATGGTCCAAAAATTGCTCCTGCCTCAGAAAAAATTGAACTATATGCAAGTGCACCAATTAATAATCATGTAAGTATTAAATCATATATTGGCCAACCTATAACTAATGAGGATGGTAGCTTATTTGGAACATTATGTGCTATTCATCCTCAAACAAAATCTGAAAATATAAGTCAAGATATAGCCATAATAGAATTGTTAGGAGATTTACTTAGTAGAATACTTCAAGCTGAATTACGTCAATTCAAGCATATTAATGAGTTTAAAAGTTTAAGAAAAAAAGTATTTAAAGATGATTTGACTGGTTTATACAATAGGAGAGCTTGGGAAGAATTCTTAGAAAAGGAAGAAGAGCGATGTAAACGGTATGGTCATCCAGCAGCAATTTTTTTTATTGATATAAACGATTTGAAACAAGTTAATGATAGTTTGGGGCATTCGGCTGGCGATCATTTAATACAGTGCGCTGCAAATGTACTTGTTAATACAGTGCGCAGTAATGATATTATTGCTAGATTAGGTGGAGATGAATTTGTAATATTAAGTATGGAAAACAACTCAGTAGGGGCTGAAATGCTTTTAAAAAGAATTTTAGATGCTTTTTGTGAGGCTGATATTAGTATAGCTATTGGTTTTTCAATGAGAGTTCCACATAAAGGTTTACTATTTGCAGCAGAACAAGCTGATAAAAAAATGTATATGCATAAGAAAAAATTAAAGTCTAAATTAATTTTTTAGTATAACGTAAATATTTACTTTACTGATGTCGTAATACATACATTTAAATTTTAGACTATTTTGGGAAACGCAATTCAAAGCATATACCTTCTGCGCTATTGACTGCCTGATACATTCCCTGATGAAGCGTTAAAATGGATGCCACAATTGATAGGCCTAAACCACCCGTTTGATGAGGGCTTTGTCTGCTGGAACTGCACTGATAAAAACGCTCAAAGAGATGAGGCAAATGCTCAGGGGCAACTTCCAAACCACTGGTGATTACAGATAATGTAATCATCTGCATATTATTAATGATCTTTCTATGGCTAAGCACATAAATAGTTCGGTGATTGCCGCCATGAACGAGCGCATTTGATATCAGATTAGACAGCGCTTGTTGTAACAGTTCAGGATCTGCCGATAGCTCATTCGCTTCAAGACTTAAAACAAAATTGCAGTGTTGTTCTTCAGCTTGATACTCGAAAATACTGAATATATCTTCTATAAATGATTGAAGTTGAATCTTCTGTTTGTTTAAGCAAACTTTGTGCGCATCTGCGCGTGCTAGAAATAACATGCTGTCAATCATTCGTTTTAAACGTTGATAGTCCTCCAAGTTGGAAATCAAGAGTTCCTGATACTGTGCGGGACTACGTTTACTCATGAGTAAAATTTCAGTTTGACCGATTAAATTATTCAAAGGTGTTCTGAATTCATGAGCAATGTCTTCGGAAAAACGATTCAGTTGGCTATATCCTAGTTCGATACGGTCAAGCATGGCGTTAATATCGGAGGCTAGTTGTTCGATCTCTTGAGGAGGATGATTCAGATTAAGTCTCTGTTCAAGTTTGTGAATACTAATAGCATGAGTTTGTTTGCGTAGTGTTCTTAATGCGTTCAATCCGAAATGGCTGGCAATCGCGCAAAGTATGAAAATGGCTAGAATACCACTAAACACATAGATAAAAAGACGTTTTTTAAAAGGCGAGATAATCGCTAAACGTTCCGACCACTGCTTGCCTGCAATTAATAGATAGGGTTGTCGATTAATTTGAATAGTTTTCCATGCAATACGGGTGGGATAAGCATAAGCCGATAAATCACGGAATTGAATTTGGGGCTGATGGGTAAATTCAGGTAGCGGAATGCCAAGTGGATTGATATTAATCAGAATCTGGTCGTCCTGAATCAATAAAAACAAATTATCTTGATTACCCAACATATTTTGATACAGCTTCGGGCGAGCAATAATCTGTTCGATATTGCGACTGTCTTGCAGCAATATTTCCAGTCGCTCAATGCGTTCAACCAAAGCCCGATCTTGCTGGGCAATTAAAATCTGATTGATGCCCAGATAGGTCATAAAAGCCACAGCACACAACACCATGGCAGCACACCATGTGACCAATAGTGTTAATCGGAGTTCTAAAGAGCGAAGGCGCTTGAACATTAGGCTTCAACCGAAATTTTATAGCCCAGGCCACGAACAGTATGAATGAGTTTTATCTCATGCCCCTCATCAATTTTACTGCGTAAGCGGCGTACCGCGACATCAATAAAATTCGTATCGGTATCAAAATTGATATGCCAAACTTCGGAAGCAATTTGCCTGCGCGTAATAATTTCATTTGGGTGCTGTAGCATAAAGCGCAATAGACTAAATTCCTTTTTACTGAGTTCAATTAACTGCTCATTCCGCCACACTTTATGATGGATTAAGTCCATTTTTAAGTTGCCGATCCATAGCTCGTTTTCCTGAACATGCTGTTGCCGTCTCAGTAAGCTTTTAATGCGTGCGAGTAATTCAATATATGAAAAAGGTTTAGACAGGTAATCATCAGCGCCCAGTTCTAGACCTTTGACCCGATCGATCACCTGATCTTTTGCGGTAAGAAAAATCACAGGGATTTGGGAAAATTGACGCAATACTTTTAACACTGCCCAGCCATCAATATCGGGCAGCATCACATCGAGTATGACCAAGGTATAAAGTTGCATTTTTAGTTTTTCCAAGCCTTCGAGCCCTGAATGAACACATTCAGCGGCATAGCCAGATTCATTTAAGCCCTTCACCAGATATGAGGCGATCTTTACTTCATCTTCGATAATTAGAATACACATTTTGCTCGGACTCATTTTGAAGATGACAACTTTGTAATGTGATTGTCATGCTTCAAATCATTCAGGTTGTATAAGATTTTGTAAAACTTAATTCGGGGGCAATCATGATGAACAATCTCAAAGGGCTTGTTTTAACAGTAATGCTGATGAGTAGCAGTACTTTTGCACAAACCGTTCAATTGAATCAAGTTTATTCACTCGATTCTAACGCTGCCCACATCCTTGTTGATGCCGCAGTAGCTGCTTGTCAAAAAATACAGCACAACATTGCTGTGGTCGTGGTTGATCGGGGAGGAAATACCTTGATGGCAAGTAGGCATGAAAATGTCGGCCCCCATAACTTGGGCGCAGCCGAAAAGAAAGCCTATACCGCTTTATCGACCAAAACAGCGACCTTGCTGTTAAGTCAAAATGCCCATGAAAACAGTGATGCAAGAAATTTAACCACTTTATCTAATTTGCTGTTGTTAGGTGGCGGCATACCTGTGCGTAATGGAAGTCAAGTAGTTGGCGCCATTGGCGTTGCCGGAGCAGGGGGGGCAAAAAATGACCATTACTGCGCTGAAAAAGCTGTTAAGTCTACTTTCAATCCTTAAGGAATCCATCATGTTTAAAAAATTATTGCCACTCTCAACACTATTGTTGACCTCAATGACTTTTGCACAAACTAACCCCTTAAGTGTGCATGTGTTGAATTTGGAAAATGGTCTGCCTTCCGCTCAAGTCGAGGTGGTACTCGAAAAAAGTACTGGGAATGAATGGGTGAAGTTAAATCAGCAATATACTGGCCCTAATGGCCGTATTACTGCATTGTTTCCTGAAAATCAGAAGCTTGAAGCCGGTATTTATAAAGTTACCTTTAAAACCGAGGACTGGTTTAAAAAAAATAAGCAAGATACTTTCTTTCCTGAAGTTCCTGTAATTTTTAAGATAGATGGAAGTGTCAGCCATTATCATATTCCTCTACTTCTAAGTCCTTATGGATATTCGACTTATAGAGGTAACTAAGATTTAAAAGGGCTAGTTTAACTAGCCCTTTTTTTGTGCTGAGTACGTAAACTAGAGAAAAATCACAAAAAATTCATGATCGTATTATTATGCTTTTAGTTGAATTAAAGTTGACTCAAGTTATGTACATGAGTTGATAGAACTTATTGAAGCTTCATAGTAATTAAAATGAGAATGGCATGAATCAATTTTCTGAAGAAGACTTATCCAGAATTATCGAAATGGCCTGGGAGGATCGAACCCCATTTGAAGCCATTCAATGTGAGTTTGGTTTGAACGAAGCGGCAGTAATCCGCTTGATGCGGCAAAATATGAAACCCAGTAGCTTTAAAATGTGGCGTGCACGTGTGACAGGCCGAAAAACCAAGCATCTACAGCTGCGTTTACCTGATGTGATACGGGCCTATTGTTCACGCCAATACAAGCGTTTCTAAGTGTTTGATTTTGATTACCGTCTGGACTCACGTTTACATCGTTCAGAACAATATTGTACTTCCTCCCAGCAGCGGTGCCATTTCTTGCGCCAAGTAAAAGGGCGCAAACAGTGGATACAGATTTTTTCAGGGAGATGCTGTTTTTTCATCGTTTATAACTCATTGATCTGGCTAAGAAGTTGCTGGGCATGGCTGATAATCTGATGCCGATCTTTAAGTTTATCTAGCTGTCGATAGATCATACCCATACGTGGATGAGTACGAAATTTCGCCTCATTCCGGATCATAAAATACCAGTACAGGCTATTGAACGGACAGCTATCTAGCTCGGTCCGAGTTTTGACATTGTAGCTACAGTGCTTACAGTAATCGGACATCTTATGGATGTAATTGCCCGAGGCCGCATAGGGTTTGCTGGCCATCAAGCCGCTATCGGCATGCATCACCATACCCAGCGTGTTCGGTAGTTCTACCCATTCATAGGCATCGGCATAGACTGCCAGATACCACTCGCTGATCTGCTGTGGGTCTACACCAGTTAATAAGGCAAAATTTCCAGTCACCATCAAACGCTGGATATGATGTGCATAGGCATGCTGAAAAGTATTACGGAAACACTCAGCCATACAGTTCATCCGAGTACGGCTAGTCCAGTAAAATTGTGGCAATGGTGCTGAGTGCTGCAGTGCATTGCGGCTGGCATATTCTGGCATGTACAGCCAGTAAATTCCGCGAACATATTCGCGCCAGCCGAGAATTTGTCGGATAAAACCTTCCACGGCATTCAGTGGTGCATGACCGGCATGGTATGCAGCTTCTGCCGCATCACAGATTTCTTTAGGTAGTAGCAGACCACAGTTCAGATAAGGTGAGAGCAGGCTGTGAAACAGCATGTCTGAGTCTTGAACCATGGCATCTTGATAATCGCCAAAATGTGGCAAACTGTGGGTAATGAAATGCTCCAGTGCAAGCAGAGCATTGCTACGTGTGGTGCCCCAGCGGAAGTTGTCAAGGCTGCCAGAGTGACGGGAAAATTCACGTTCAACCAATTCAAGCACATCCAGATCAATCTGATCGTGTTCAAAGTGAAGTGGTGCAGGCAAAGGGGGATTGCCAGCCCAGGCCTTACGATTGGCGCTGTCATAGTTCCACTGTTCTCCAAACGGCTGCTGTCCCTGCATCAAGTAACCGGTCTGCTTGCGCATTTCACGGTAAAAATATTCCATACGCAGTGTCTGGTAGCGGCTGGCCCAGTGCCGGAACTGCTCCGGACTACAGAAAAAACGTTCATCATTCAGGCATTGTACTGGCAATTGTAGCTGCTGGCTCCAATACTGTTCAATCTGCTGCTGTAAACGATATTCCCCGCAGTGAGTAATGACCAGTTCTGTGACTGGTAAGAGTTGCTGCTGTGACTCTACGAAATCCAGCAGGCTACGAATCGGACTATCAGATTTAAAAGCATGGTAACGTACACGCCAGCCTTCTGCTTTGAGTTCTTTGGCAAAATGACGCATGGCGCTAAAAATCAGGGCAATTTTCTGCGGATGATGGGCGACATAAGTGGCTTCCTCAACAACTTCGGCCATCAGGATCACATCCCTGATACGATCTAGCGCTTTGAGCGTAGCAAGCTGATGATGAAGCTGGTCACCCAGAATTAAACCGAAACGCATAGCCATTCCAGACCCTATGAAAGATAGCGCAGTGTAAGTCAAGACAGTTCAATTTTTTGTGAAAATAAAGATCATTCTGCATGTTGAATCAATCCAACTCGACCAGATGGCTCGCTGACATCGCACAGAAATGATGAGTACTGCTATAACAAAATATTCATCCCTACAATGCTAAAGCCAGTTGATGAAACTCGCTTTACATGATTTCTTAATACATGAGTAGTGTGAAAATTATGTGATTTTAATCAAAAAAGATACAAATTATTATGGTTGTAATTCAAGTAGCTCACGCCTAGTATCTGGCTTGAAGTTACTCCATGTGAGCTTCCTTAGTTTTGTCCCATACACCCCTCTGTATGGGATTTTTTTAATCAGGGAATTGTCATGAGCATGCATTCAAAAGCGTATATTTTTAGACAGCAGCAATTACTAGTGGATGAGCATTTTCAGTTGCCTCAGGTAGAAAGACTGCAACACGACCTAAACCTGTCGGAAAATTGCGAGATCATTGCTCGTGACCTGAAAGAAGACGAACCGGTGCCGGAAGGTTATCAGCTGGTTCCAATCCGGCAACTGGTGCAAGTCTGGAGCAGACCGCAGTTTGAACAGGCCAGCCGTGCGGTACAGTTACTGGAATGGCGCCGTAACCACCGCTTTTGCAGTAAATGCGGTCACGCCACCCAGCAGCATGTCAGCCAGTATGCCATGATCTGTCCATCCTGTGGCTATAACCAGTATCCGCGGGTGAATCCCTGTGTGATTACCATCATTACCCGAGGTACAGATGAAATTCTGCTGGCAAAAAATGCTCGCAACAAAACCCAGATGTACAGCCTGATTGCAGGCTTTGTTGAAGTTGGAGAAACCCTGGAAGAGGCAGTAAGCCGTGAAACGCTGGAAGAAGTGGGACTACAAATCAAAAATATTCAATATCTAGCCAGTCAGCCGTGGCCGTTTCCCAGCAATCTGATGATGGCCTTCAAGGCAGAATATCAGGGAGGGGAAATTCAGATTCAAGAAAATGAACTCAGCGATGCGCAATTTTTTAAATTTGATCAGTTACCCGAGATTCCGTTTAAGGGTAGTATAGCCTATACCATGATTCAGCATGTGATACATGGAACGCCTGTTGCAGATGACAGCAAAAAATGGCTTTGAAAAAGTAATCTTGTTTGGGTCTCTCAAATAAACTGCAATAACGCATTAGGTAGTGAATATTCAGATGGCATTTCCTGATCTGGAGAAACTGAATCGCATCATTTGATCTTCACGCTTTGTTCACATCTAGCTGGGTTATCTTAATCCTGAGATCCAACAAGGCTAAAAAATGAAGATGCGATTTAAGTCTGCTTTTGCAGCGATAGCACTGTCTATCATCAGCTTAAATACAACGACTCAAGCAGAAACTGCTGCGCCTCAGGCAGTTGAACGGGTAGATATACAGAAGTATGCCGGTAAATGGTATGAAATTGCGCATTTACCGATGTATTTTCAGCGTAAATGTATAGCTAATATCACGGCACAATATAGCGTCAATGCCGATCAAACTATCGGCGTATTGAATAGCTGCCGAACTGCCAATGGTGAGATAATTAGCTCTGAAGGTGTTGCGTATTCGCAAAATCAGGGGAACAGCAAACTGAAGGTCAGCTTTTTGCCTAAAGGTTTAAGATGGATACCCTTTACTAAAGGTCATTACTGGGTATTACGAGTAGACCCGGAATATAAAGTGGCACTGGTGGGTGGCCCAAGTAATAAATACCTATGGATTTTGTCACGTGAACCGCAACTAGATGAAGCAACTTATCAGTCATATATAGACACTGCGAAAGATTATGGCTATGACGTGACAAAACTTATCAAATTGCCTCATTAATCTGTTAACCTTTTGCCGAACTGATAAATCTCTCAACAGTTCGGTTTTTTTATTTACTTCACATAAAATTCATACCTGACTGATTACACTCATCAAATAGAATAAATACAATCGCTCGAAAGTAGGATGAGTCCATGTTGAAAACTCTGATGCGATGGATAGACAGCTGGTCCACACCCACAGCGCCCGAAACACTGACGGCTGAAAACAGCAAGATTCAGTGGCAGCGGATTTTACCCTTTATTCTGTTGCATCTGGCTTGTCTAGCCGTGTTCTGGGTGGGAGTGTCGTGGTTTGCAGTGTGCTTTATGCTGCTGTTCTACCTGATTCGTATGTTTTCCATTACGGCTTTTTTTCATCGCTATTTATCGCATAAAACCTTTCAGACCTCGCGTCCAGTGCAGTTCCTATTTGTATTACTAGGCACCATGAGTGCACAGCGTGGCCCCTTATGGTGGGCAGCCCATCATCGTTATCACCACCGCTATACAGATTCTTCACAAGACCCGCATTCATCTACCCACGGTTTTTGGTATAGCCATGTGGGTTGGTTTCTGAATGAATATAACTTTGCCACGCGTAAAGAAGTCATTAAAGACTGGCTGAAATATCCGGAATTAATCTGGCTAGACCGGTTTAGTCTAATTGTGGTGCTGTTGACCGCGTGTGGGATTTATGCACTAGGAGAATGGTTGGCAATAGCTTGGTCGCAACTGGGGACTTCCGGCTTGCAATTACTGGTCTGGGGATTTGTGGTGTCCACTGTATTGCTGATTCATGCGACCTTATGTATCAATTCACTGGCGCATCATTACGGCAGCCGTGATTTTGACACTGATGATCAAAGCCGCAACAATTTATTCTTGTCTATCATTACCTTGGGCGAAGGCTGGCACAACAATCACCATTATTATGCAGGCAGTACGCGACAGGGCTTTTACTGGTGGCAGATTGATGTGACCTATTACCTCCTAAAAATTATGTCTTGGCTCGGGATAGTCTGGGGCTTAAAGCCAATTCCAGCTCGGGTCTATGACGTCAGTAAAATTGCACAAGCTCGAAAACAGAGAAAAGCAGCCAAAACAGGCGCACCTACTATTCATTCTAAGGAATCACCATGAAAATTGCGATTATTGGTTCAGGTATTTCCGGTTTGTATGCGGCCTGGAAATTAAGCAAAGCACATGAGGTCACGGTCTTTGAAAAAAATAATTACTTTGGCGGCCATACCGATACCCATCAGTTGAATATAGATGGCGAACAGGTTGCAGTGGACAGTGGCTTTATTGTATTTAATGAGCATAACTATCCACTGTTCTGTGCAATGCTCAAAGAACTCGGGATTCAATCGCAAAGCAGTGACATGGGTTTTTCGGTGAACAATCAGGTCACTGGCTTGCAGTACAATCCTTCAAAAAAATTCTCGCTGTTGTTCCGACCGCAAAACTTCTTTAACGCTGATTTTCGCATGATGTTGTCGGATCTGTTCCGTTTTTATGCGGCGAATAAAGATATTGATGTTGAACAGGTCGATGCACAGCTCAGTATTGATGCATATCTCAATCGACATGACTATTCCGAAGCCTTTCGTCAGGAACATCTCTATCCGATGTGCGGAGCGCTATGGTCCTGTCCAGTAGAGCAAGCTGGACAGATTCCGTATAAATTTGTGGTGAGCTTTTTTCAGCACCATCGTATGTTGCAGCTGAAAGAGCGACCTTCGTGGCTTACGGTCAAGGGTGGATCAGCTCGTTATGTTCGTGCCATTCAGGCCCAATCGAATATGACTTTCCGCAAGACAGGTGTGCTTCATGTATCCCGTAGTGCCAATGATGTAGTGATTGAAACTGGACAGGGCAGTGAACGTTTTGACTGGGTCATTTTTGCCAGCCATGCTGATGATAGCTTGAATTTACTTACAGACCCGTCAGCGCAAGAGAGGGAAGTACTTGGCAAGTTTCGTTATCAGGATAACCATATGGTGGTGCATTCCGATACTCATATCATGCCCAAATCCAGACGCCAATGGGCCAGCTGGCATGTACATGTGACACCTAGTCGTGCAACCGAATCAACTCCATTCCAGCATAGTGGCATGCATTATGGTTTCAGTTACTGGATGAACCAGTTGCAAAACCTGAATTGTAAAATCCAAATCTTTGCCACACTCAATCCTAACTTTAACCTCGATCCGAAAAAAATATGGATAGAACGATATTACCGTCATCCAGTATTTGATGCTGCCGCGATTGAGGCACAACAACGTTGGGCTGAGGTTAATGGTCAGAACCGGACGTCATACTGTGGTGCCTACTGGGGCTGGGGCTTTCATGAAGATGGAGCGCGTAGTGCTTCATGGGTTGTAAATCAGTTGCTGCAACACACTGAGCAAGCGGCTTAGGAGTACAGAATGCAAATGTATCCACTGGCTATCGCTTCTACCGAAATTCGCCATCGTCGCTATTTTCCCAAATCACATGTTTTTGAGGTAAAGCTTAGCTATTTATGCTTTGATCCGGATCAACTGACAAATTTTACCCAAAAATCTTGGTTCTGGTCTTCTAGTCGCTGGAGTTTATTGACCTTGGATGAGCGTGACTTTCTTAACATGGAATATGGTTCGATTCGGCAGAAAGTTGCACGTTTACTGATCAAGCACGAAAACTATCATTTACCACATGCTGCATCTATTCGTGTACTGGCTTTGCCACGCACACTGGGTTTTCGTTTTAATTCTGTGGTGTTTTATTTGATCTTTGATACGACCGATCAACTGATTTTTATACTGAGTGAAATCACCAATACACCGTGGAATGAACGTCAGGTGTACATTCACGATTGTCGGCACAATGTAACTAAACATGCACCTTACCAGAGCCACCAATTTGACTTTAAAAAAGCCTTTCATGTGTCACCATTCATGCCGATGTCACTAGATTACCGTTGGCGTTTTAGCTTTTCTGAACAGCAAAATGTGATTCACATGCAGCTGTTTGAACAAGAAATATTGCAATTTGATGCCACGATGAAATTTAAGCTGCAAGCCATCACACTTCCTTCACAGCAACATCGATATGCTGTATTAAAAGTTCTTGAGCCCTTTAGGATGGTGAGCGGGATTTATCTACATGCTTTGCGCTTATGGAAAAAGAAAATTCCGTTTTATCGGCATCCTAAAAAAGAAAAAGGAAAGACATGACTATGAAAACACTGTTAATGGGAGAGCATACCGAACTGCCGATAGTCCTACGCCATATGCTGAAATTGCGTCATGGTCAGCTAATATTTAAAGGTATCTGGAATGGTCTGGTCGGGGAAAATTACAGTGACTTGCATGCAGTAATTCAAGTTCACGACCAACGCCTTATCGATTTGCTGTTCCGTAATGGTGTACTGGGGGCAGCAGAAGGATTTATTCGTGGTTACTGGAGCAGTAAAGATCTGGTCAACGTAATTCGTATTCTAGCACGTAATCGTGATGTTCTTGATCGGATGAATCAAAATGTAGTGGCAAAAGCCAGCCAGTTGGTACTCAAGGCTTGGTATAAATCCCGCAAGAATTCGATTGATGGTAGTCGTCAGAATATTGCTGAGCATTATGACTTGAGCAATGATTTTTTTAAATTGTTCTTAGATTCCAGCATGATGTATTCCAGTGCGGTGTTTAAAGAACCCTGTATGAGCTTGGAACAAGCTTCAGATTATAAAAAAGAACTGATCTGCCAAAAACTTCAATTGCAACCGATGGACCATTTGGTTGAAATTGGCAGCGGCTGGGGAGGCTTTGCCATTTATGCGGCTCAGCATTATGGCTGTAAGGTGACCACCATTACCATTTCCAAAGCTCAGTACGATGAAGCACTCGCCCGAGTTGCTGAAGCAGGGCTGTCTCATCGGGTGTCTGTACAGCTTCAGGACTACCGTTTACTCGAGGGTAAATACGACAAATTGGTGTCCATTGAAATGATTGAAGCAGTTGGTGAACAATATTTACCAACGTATTTCCGAAAATGCCGCGAGCTCCTCAAGCCGAATGGTCTAGCCTTGATACAGGCGATTACGATTGAAGATGCACGCTATGTTAAAGCTTTAAATACGGTAGATTACATTAAACGTTATATTTTCCCCGGTAGTTTTATTCCATGTATCAGTGTGATGACGCAAACGGCTTCTGATCAAAAACTTCGTCTCAAACATCTGGAAGATATTGGTCAAAGCTATGCACAAACCCTGAAGTGTTGGCGCCAGCGTTTTCTGGAGCAGCGTGATCAAGTACTGCAACTTGATTTTGATGAGCGTTTTATACGTATGTGGGATTTTTATCTGTGTTATTGCGAAGGTGGTTTTAGGGAAGGTGTGATCAGTGATGTTCATTTGCTGTTTGAAGCCAGTGCTTACTAAGCAGAAATAAAACAGGAGGGCGACATGCTGCTAGATTTATTTTTGCTCAATGTCTTCATCATGCTCTGTAGCTGGGTGTTGGTGACCTATAACCGCAGAGCAGGGCTGGTCGATGTCGCTTGGAGTTTCAGTATTGTCCTTAATGTGATTATTGCCGCTTGGGCGATTGAAAGTGCACCGATGTTGGTTCGGTTATTTCTGGGACTGGCAAGTGGGATCTGGTTTTCACGGCTGACTTGGCATCTGTTACGGCGCTATGCCAATGAAACCCAAGAAGACACGCGTTATGCCAACATGCGCCGAGCGATGGGGGATTATCAGCATCTTGGTTTTCTGGTGTTTTTTATATTCCAGGCAGGTTTGACTCTACTGTTTTCTTACCCAATGCTGAAGTTGTTAAGTATCTCGACCGAGCAATGGAATGACTGGACTTTGGTCACTGTGATTGTGGCGGGCATGATCATGCTCTCGGCTTTGATAGGTGAAAGCACTGCAGATCAGCAACTTTACCGTTTTAAGCTAGATCCACAGAATCAAGGTAAAACCATGGATCAGGGTTTGTGGAAATATTCGCGCCATCCGAATTATTTTTTTGAATGGCTGCATTGGTTTGCCTATCCAGTGCTCGGTCTGGCAGCAGGATGCTATGAATTATGGATTTATCCACTGTTGATGTGGGTATTCCTGTACTACTTTACAGGTATTCCATTTAGTGAAAAACAAGCGCTTGCCCACCGTGGTGACAACTATAAAGACTATCAACGACGAACTTCAATGTTTATTCCGTGGCCACCCAAAGAGTAGGTAAATACATGGACTTTATGATTCAAAAAACCTTAGAACTGATCGAAAATGGCAAGGTGCCAGACCCAGTGATTCGTGCTGGTATTAAAATCTTGAGCAAAAAACGTTTGGCACAAGAAGGTCGGTTTAACCCCGCATTGGCAGCGCAGCGCTATATGGATGTGCTGACCATGCTGAAAAACAGCGAAATTGCCATTGAGACAGACAAAGCCAATGAGCAGCATTATGAACTGCCGACCGCATTTTTTCAGGCAGTACTCGGTAAGCGTTTGAAATATAGTGCGAGTCTATTTGAACATGCCGATATGACGCTAGACCATGCCGAAGAAGTTGCCCTTGCATGCTATTGCCAGCGAGCACAACTGAAAGAAGGGCAGGATATTTTGGAAATTGGCTGCGGTTGGGGTTCTTTAAGTCTATATATGGCCGAGCATTATCCAACGGCCCGTATTACAGTCGTATCAAATTCTTCAACGCAGCGCGAGTATATTCAGGAACAAGCCCGTTTAAAAAAACTGGATAACCTTAATGTGATCACTTGTGATGTCAATGTGTTGCAACTTGAACCTGCGTCATTTGACCGTGTGGTATCGGTGGAGATGTTTGAGCATGTACGCAACTATCAAAAACTGTTTGAAAATATTAGTATTTGGCTCAAACCAGATGGCTTATTGTGGTGTCATATTTTCTGTCATCGTTTCTTGCATTATCCGTTTGAAGTCAAAAATGAGTTTGACTGGATGTCGCAATATTTCTTTAGTGGTGGTTTGATGCCAGCAGCCTCAACTTTCCTACATTTTCAGCAGCATTTACAGCTAGAACAGCACTGGCAATGGGCGGGTACGCAGTATGAACGTACCGCAAATGCTTGGCTAGAAAATATGGATGGTAAACAGGCCGAGCTAAAGCCCTTATTTGAAAAAACTTATGGCGCGGATGCCGCAATCTGGTGGCAGCGCTGGCGGATTTTCTTTATGGCCTGTGCGGAGCTATTTGGTTATGACCATGGACGCGAGTGGGTCATTGGCCACTTTCTGTTAAAGAAGAAAGCCGTATAATTGAACAATGGGATTGGCCAGCGGGGAATGCATCAATGTTAAAGCTGTTTAGGGACAAACGTGATCATCCTCTGGGTGAGGTGTTTAACCGCTACTACTGGCTGCAAATAGGATTCATTGCCCTGTCTGTGGTTATTGGGATTGGCTTCAGTGCCTGGGTGATTAAAGGTTCTTTGCTCAGAACGGCGCTAGAACAGGAGATGTCACACTACTGGCAGCGATTAGAACGCAATCCTGCCGCAGAATTGCCCGATACCAAAAACCTGTATGGTTACCGCTGGAACACTGTGCCACCCTCCCAATTTAAGAATATGTCACTTGAGCAAGGGGTGAATCGGCATTTTGTCGATGGCAAGGAACGCATGACCGTTTATGGTGAAAAAGACGGGCAGCATGTGCTGTTGGTTTTTGGCGAAAGCAATGTCAATAAACTGGTCTGGCTGTTTGGTCTGGCACCACTGATGGTCAGCTTGTTTGTACTTTATAGTATGTTATGGTGGTGGAACCGTCGTGCCCGGCGCTATTTTTCTCCCATTACAAGGCTTGCCAACGCACTGGAACATATTGATTGGGAAGATTATAAAAATCAGGCTTCACCGTTTCATGACATCAGGACTGATTCAAATCTGGAAGCGGAATATCTGAAGCAGGCGCTAGAAAAATATCATCAGGTATTAAGCGAGTTTATTCAGCGTGAGCGTGAATTTACTGGTGATGTCAGTCATGAGCTTCGCACACCACTGACCATCTTAAAAGGCAATGTGCAGTTGTGCCAGGCACGCTATGGGGACAATAAATCCTTTACTCGCTTGAACAACACAATTGAAGACATGCAACTATTAGTTGACACACTACTGGCTATCGCCCGCAATACCACCAATACTTTAACCGCTGCATCGACTATGCTTTCAGAATGTCTGGAAAATCTAGTTCAGGATCTGGATAGTGTTAGCTATAACAAAGGCATGCGGATAAATTTTCAAAAAGATCTAGACGAACAGCCACGTAAACTTTACCCATCGATGACTAAAATGGTATTTGGCAATATTTTGCGGAATGCACTGAATTATTCACAAGGCACAGAAATTGATGTCATTTTGCAAAAAAATACAGTATTGATTGCAGATAATGGTGTCGGCATTCCTTTACCGAATAACTCAAAGGTGAAAGAACTGTCGGGGCAGCAATTGCAATTAGAGATCAAAGGCTATGGCATTGGACTACAATTGGTACAGAAGTTGTGCAAGCAGCTTGGCTGGCGGGTGGAATTGTTTGATCGGCAGTATTATCTCAATACTCATCAGGATGTTGATCTGGCGATGACGACTGGACTGATTGTCGTCGTGTATTTAAATTAAGACTGGGCTTCGAAAGCTTAAGCTTCTAAAGTGATCTTTAACCCTACGCCAGATATGGTGTGAATTAGTTTTTGCTCAAAAGGCTTATCGACCATTTTACGCAAATTATAAATATGACTACGTAGGGCATCGCTTTCAGGCTCTTCATCCCCCCAAAGCTCTATCATAATTTCCTGTTTAGTCAGAACTTTAGGCGAATGACGCATCAGTAGTTTGAGCAGTTTGAATTGAATGGGGGGCAGTTCAATAGTTTGTCCTCCACGAGTCAGTTGCTGTGTTGCAGAGTCCAGAATAAGATCATGAATTTGAAGACGGCTAGAGGAGACTTCACCCTGTGAACGCTTGATCAGAGCTTTGATTCGAACCACCAGCTCATTAAAGTCAAATGGCTTGACTAGATAATCATCCGTGCCTGAATTGAAACCTTTGAGTTTGTCATTCAACGTATCGCGTGCGGTGAGCATCAGCACAGGGAGGTCCATACCTTCTTTATTTCGTAGCCATTCACATAGTTCATAACCCGAACCATCAGGTAAGTTAATATCTAAAAGTAAAATATGATAGCGTTGCTGCTTGAGCAATTGGCGTGCCGCATTTAGGTTTCGAGCATGATCGACCACAAAACCATGCTCTTCTAGAAACTCGCATAAGGTAGATGCCAGTTCGTAATGATCTTCAACCATCAAAATAAAATGTTTAGACATAACTGTAGAGACTACTTTATTAATTGCTGTTTTAATTTAGCACTAAATGGCTGAGGACCTAGCCATATATTAAAATATTGCTGGGCTAATGGGTTCTGGAGTTGTCCCAGCAGTTTCTGGTTTAAGTATAGGCTTAATGTGTGTGTAGCATGGATATACTTCAGTTGGTATAGATCTCCTGACTTCACTGGACGATACAAATCGGAGATTGGATTGAAAACAGCCTGAATTTTTTGATCTTTAATATTACGTTGGAGTAGATGTGTGGCCGCACGTTTGAATGCCCATTCTGGAATATTCTGTGTATAGGTAAAATCCATCTGTATGTTTTGGCCTTGCCAAGGCTGATTACAGTTTTGCGCAAAGTAACTGGCCACACCGACCTGTTTTTGTCCCACCATGAGTGGGCCATTACCACATTTATTTAAGCTCTGCGCATGTGCGGAACCAAAACTCCCGAGCATCAGTGCAGTGGTTATGGCTACTTTTTGAAAGGCAGTACCCATGAATAGGTTCCTCCTACATAGGGCAAAGAACGATACAGGCCATTGGCAGGATCCCAGAAATCTTGTTGGAAAATAATCTGATGATTTGGGTTGACCTTTATTTCACTGATGCCAAAAGAATCCATGGTTCGCGTTTTGCCGAACATTTTAAAATCATAAACCATATGCCAATGCACATAGGCAGAGTCCTGATGATACGAAGTATTTAATAGGCTGACGGTTACATTACTCACCCGCTGGTTCATACCTTGGAAATGTTCAAGCAGTTTTTTACGCGATGAAAATTGCGACAGAGTATCGTTAATAAAAAGCTGATCTGCATACAGTGCTCCAGCGTTTTCAACGAATTGAGGGGTGCCCAAGGTATTAAATGCCGAAGTGAAGCGCGTGCCGATTTCTAGTGCTTTTGCATCATCTAAGGGTATTCCTTGAATACTCGCTCTGGCATTTGCATAATCAGAGGAATAACGAGGAACACTTTTACATCCTGACAGGAAAAGCACGGGTAAGGATAAGGCAACTACCATTAACGTTTTGAGTTGATTCATGTTCACTGTCCATCTTTACCGTTTATCCTCATACTTTAGATAGGCTAGAGTGAACAGAATGTGAAGATAGACGCTAAAGACAGTGCATTGAATAGAATTTTGGTGATCAAGGATTAAATTTCACTTTCCCTTTTTTTCTCAGCCATTAACCAATGAATAATATTCATGACATCAGGATTCTCATTATTTTTTCTGACTATGGCATAAAAATTATAGTCACAATAGATAAAACCAAAAGGGGCAATGACTCTTCCATTTAGTATTTCTTTTTCTACTAAAATTTGAGGTGCTATCGCAATTCCTAAGCCTGACACAGCCGCCTCTATCATTAAATTGAGACTATCAAAATAACGATCATTCGCTTTTGGGGAAAAGTGAATCTTGGACTGATCAAACCATGTATGCCATGCACTTTTATTTGAGTGGGTATGAAGTAATGGATAATTTAAAAGATCATTTTTTGTATGAAAAGGATTTATTTCACGATTACAAACAGGCCCCATGTTATCGGGAAATAAAAGATATTTATTCAAAAAGTTGGGAAGTATATGATTTTCACTGATGCTATTGATAAATATGTCAACTTTCTCTTTTTCTAACAATTTTAAGTCATTACATGTCATTAATTTGATATGGATATTGGGGTAAATGACTTCGAGTTTTTCTAATCGGGGAATCAGCCAATTTGCCATAAAACTATGAGAAGCGCCTATTACCACTTCTACCTCTGACGTTTTATTTGTTAACTCAAAGACGCATTGTTCTAAACGATTAAAAAGATGCGTACAAACTCGAGATAATTCTTCTGCATCCGTTGTCTGAGAAATGGTAGAGGAATGCCGAATAAACAATTTTTTATTTAACCATTCTTCTAACTGCTTTATTTGGTGGCTAATCGCACTATGGGTGACACACAATTCTTCCGCAGCTAAGCTGAAACTTTTATTTCTGGCGACGGCTTCAAATGCTTTTAAAGTATTAAGGGGAGGTAATGTTCTGCGTTTCATGTTGTAAAATTTTCTAACATCATCAGCTCAAAATATATCAATTATCAGAAAAATGAAAATATTTTAAGATCAAACAAATTTTGATAGTAAAAGTGATATGAGATGACAACCCCTTATACAGGTAATGGTCCTGATGACTTGGGATTTTTTGGTAAATTTGGCGGATGTTACATGCCAGAGAGCTTAATGCCAGCACTTCAAGAATTAGAGCAAGCCTTTAATACTGTTCGGCACAAACAGGAATTTTGGGCTGAATATCAGCAGATTTTAACGGACTTTGTTGGTCGTCCTAGTCCTCTCTTTTATGCAAAAAATCTAACATCTTATGCAGGAGGTGCTCGAATATATCTCAAGCGGGAAGATTTGAACCATACGGGTGCACATAAGATCAATAATTGTGTGGGGCAAATCTTATTAGCCAAATTTATGGGGAAAACCAGAATCATTGCAGAAACCGGTGCTGGACAACATGGTGTTGCAACAGCAACTGTTTGCGCACTGTTTAAGATGAAATGTACCATTTTTATGGGAGAAACAGACATTCAGCGCCAACAAATGAATGTTGAACGCATGAAATTACTCGGTGCTGAAGTCAGAAGTGTTCAAAAAGGTCGTGGGACTTTAAAAGATGCGATGAACGAAGCATTACGTGACTGGATTAGTCATGTTGATACAACCTATTATCTGTTGGGTACTGGTGCAGGCCCTCATCCATATCCCGTAATGGTCAGAGAATTTCAAAAAATTATTGGTCTAGAAGCCAGAAACCAAATACTCCTCAAAGAAAATAAATTGCCTGATGCCTTGGTTGCTTGTGTTGGTGGTGGATCAAATGCATTAGGGTTGATGCATCCCTTTCTAGAAGACCTGAATGTCAAAATGTTTGGCGTTGAGGCAGGTGGAAAAGGAACAAATCACGGTGAACATGCCGCCTCTATTTGCAAAGGTCAAGTCGGTGTGCTACATGGCAATTTAACCTATTTATTACAAGATTTAGATGGGCAGATTTTAGAAGGGCATTCTATATCAGCCGGCTTAGATTATCCTGGTATTGGCCCTGAGCATGGCATTCTGTTTGAAACAGGACGTGTGACATATACGGCTATAACCGATCAAGAAGCTGTAAATGCATTTCAGCTTTTAAGCCAACAGGAGGGCATTATTCCTGCTCTTGAGAGTTCCCATGCGATTGCGTATGCGATTCAACTTGCTCAAGAAATGCAGCCAGAACAGATTATTATTGTCAATTTAAGCGGCAGAGGTGAAAAAGACTTAAACACGGTCAAAAAATATCTTGCAGGAGCTACAGCATGAACCGTCTAGATCAAAAATTAGAGCAATTGAAACTGGAAAATCGAAGCGGTCTGGTCTGTTATTTTACTGCTGGGGATCCTAATTTTGCAGATAGTTGTCGTTTGTTAAGTCAATTGGGGCAAGCTGGAGCTGACATTATTGAAGTCGGCATTCCATTTTCAGATCCAGTGGCAGATGGAGAGATCATTCAGGCAGCACATCTTAGAGCATTAAGTTCCGGTCAAACGGTAAAACAGACCATTGAGTTGGTAAAAGCAATCAGGCTATATGATGACCAGACACCAATAATTTTCATGACTTATTTAAATCCGATTATGCAATATGGTTTCGGGACACTTGTCGCCGAAACAGAAAATCTTATAGATGGAATATTGATTTTAGATGCTCCATATAGATATCGAGAAAAATTCGAAGTGCAGTTAAATAAAAAAAATATGCATTTAATTGCAATGACCGCGCCGACGACCCCAGTTGAAACGTTAGAGCAAATCTCAGCGCGCGCGACAGGTTTTTTATATCATGTTGCAGAAAATGGTTTAACAGGAGGAGACTTCAATCTGTCTAATCTTGAGAAAAAGATTGCTGAAATTAAGCCTATTTTTAATATTCCAGTTGCAATTGGCTTTGGGATCAAAAATGAAAGCCACGTTAAAGCATTAGCCAATAAAATAGATCTTATTATCATTGGCTCAGCGCTTGTCAATACTTTTTTTAATAAGGGGATGAATGCGACTTTAGAAAAAGTCACAGTTTTTTCGCAAATCCTTAGAGAAAATAAAGAATAAGCCAGCTTCTTTCATAAGTATTCTTTAAAACCATAATTAAATATAAAACAGTATTTTATCTTAGCCTTCTCCCGAAAGGGAGATGGAACTTTATACGTGGATTTTTTCTAAGAGTGATTGCTTTTTAAAAATCACTATAATCATATAGATGTGACATGCGTTTTTGCTTTGTTTCAATATAATTCTTATTAAAGTTATTTAAGCCTACTTTCAAAGGAATACGTTCAACTACGTTAATACCTAAATCAGTCAAAGATTTGATTTTAAATGGATTATTCGTAATTAATTTGACGTCTTTTATTTGTAAATAATCAAGCATTATTGTACACATATCATACTTTCGAGCATCTGCTGGCAGGTTTAATAATAAATTTGCATCAAGGGTATCATGTCCTTGGTCTTGAAGTGCGTAGGCCCGAATTTTATTGGTTAGTCCTATGCCACGGCCTTCTTGGCGAAGGTATAAAATGACACCTTGACCTGCATCATGAATCATCTTCATGGTTGAGTGTAATTGTGGACCACAATCACATTTGAGTGATCCAAAAGCATCACCTGTTAAGCACTCTGAATGTATTCTGACCAATACAGGTTGATTGGAAGCAGCATTTATCCCTTTAGCAAGAGCGATATGTTCTTCACCAGTCTTTTGATCTTGAAATGCTATAATTTCAAAATAGCCAAATGCAGTAGGTAACTTTGATTTGGAAACAAATTCTATAGCCATTTAACTATACCCCTGTATTTTAAGAATTTAGAAACTTGCAACTATTACTTTCCAGCTAAAATAGTTCTCAGATAGTGAAATTTATGTGAAAACACAAGAGTTTTTAGTGTGTGAAGTAAATTTCAATAAAAAACCAATGAGTTACTTCTAATTTTAGATTTGACAAGTTTTCTAAAATTATTTTTTAGTTGGATGTTAAATATACAATTTTTATATGCACAATAACTAAGATCGAAATTAACAGTCATTAGGAATGATATAGACAATTTTAAAATGGTAATTTTTTACTCGTAATTGCTTTCTGAGTAGGTTCATATATAGTCTTAATAGTTAAGCTCTACATTCATTTGGTTCTCATTTTTTAAAATCATGTACTTATTACAAAAGGAAGAGGTTCATGGCTAGTCCTAAAAAAGAAGTAAAAGCAATAAAGATTGATATCGGTATTTCGCATAATGATCGAGAAAAGATTGTTTCTGGTCTGTCAAAATTACTTGCAGATAGTTATACCTTATATTTAATGACGCATAATTTTCACTGGAATGTTACAGGGCCTCAGTTTAATAGTTTACATAATATGTTTATGGATCAGTATACTGAACAATGGAATGCTTTAGATACTATAGCAGAACGCATTAGAGCATTAGGTTTCCCTGCCCCTGGTACATACAAACAGTTTGCTAAATTGACCGCAATTAAGGAAGTAGAGGGTGTTCCAAAAGCACAAGAAATGGTTAGTTTATTAGTTAATGCTCACGAAACTGTTGCAAAAACAGCAAGAGGAATTTTTCCAATTGTCGATGAGGTAAACGATCAGCCATCAGCAGATTTAGTTACACAAAGACTTGAAGTACATGAAAAAACTGCATGGATGTTAAGAAGTCTTTTAGAAGATTAATAGATGTAAAAAACCCTTGAATATATATTTATTCAAGGGTTTGAATAAATTAGAGATTAAGATGATTTTGGTTTATTTAAAACTTCATCTAGTACATCTTTTTCCAAAGCATTATCCCAACGAGCAACAACGATTGTTGCGCAAGCATTTCCTACTAGATTGGTTAATGCACGGCATTCTGACATAAAGCGATCAATACCTAAAATTAATGCCATTCCTGCAACAGGTACTGCTGGTACAACAGACAATGTAGCCGCTAGCGTAATAAATCCTGCACCAGTTACTCCAGCTGCTCCTTTAGAGCTAACCATTGCTACCAGTAAAAGAGCTATTTGTTCACCAATTGATAAGTCTACATTACATGCTTGAGCAATAAATAACGCTGCCATGGTCATATAAATATTAGTACCATCAAGATTAAATGAATACCCTGTCGGGATTACTAGGCCCACTACAGACTTTTCACAACCAGCTTTTTCCATTTTTTGCATTAAAGTGGGTAGGGCCGCTTCTGATGAACTTGTACCTAATACAAGCCATAATTCATCTTTAATATATCGAATAAGAGCTAAAATTGAAAAACCATTGTAGCGAGCTACCGCACCTAAAATAATAAGTATAAACAACAACGATGTTATGTAGAAAGTCATTATCAGTAATAGCAAATTACCTATAGCTTCAATACCGTATGCGCCAATTGTAAATGCCATTGCGCCAAAAGCACCAATTGGAGCTAACTTCATTAACATCCCGACTAAATAAAATACAGGGGCTGTCAAATTATTCAGAATATCAACAATTGGGCGACCACGGTCACCAATTGCAGCTAAAGCAATACCGAATAAAACTGCGACAAATAAGACTTGTAAAATGCTTCCTTCAGCTAAAGGGCTTATTAGTGTCTTAGGAATAATATTCATGAAAAAGTCGACTAATGTCGCATCATGTGCTTTTTCTACATAATCAGCTACTTTATCATTTGTTAATGTAGTTGGGTCAATATTCAAACCTTTACCGGGTTGAATGATATTTGCCACTACCATACCTACAATAAGAGCTAATGATGAGAAGGTAAAAAAGTACAACATCGCTTTACCAGTCACACGACCAACACGACTCATATTAGTCATGCCAGCAATACCCGTAACAACTGTTAAAAAAATTACTGGAGCAATAATCATTTTAACAATTTTAATAAATGCATCGCCTAGAGGTTTTAGGCTTTCACCAAACTCAGGGTAAAAATGACCTAATAATATACCTAAGATAATTGCAAATATTACCTGGACATATAATATTTGATGAAACTTCTGTTTCTTTTTTATAACTTCTGGTTCAAAGGTACTGAATTCCATTATCTATATACCTTTTTAGATCAAATTTTAAATTACGCAACCATGCAACATTTGAAGCATGAAACCACTCTGTTTGAGAAGAGCAGGCAGTTTATAGAAAAAAACAACAGTCAGGTCATAAGATTTCGAAATGTTAATATGGAATCCATATATTAAAGACATGCTTAAAAATTAATTATTAATGCACCAAAGTAGCGCCAGTTAATAAACATTTATTGCACTATAATGAATCACAAATAAGATACTATGGCACTAGTATGGTGCATTTTAATATTGGGAAATTACATGGGATGTGTAAAATATTGATTTATATTTATTTTGTGTAAATTTTTCTAATGAAAGTAAATACTATAATATTTAAAGTGTTTTTTGTTTATTTTACTTAAATTTAATAAATATTTTATTTAGGATAATCACTATTTAAGAATTTGATTTACTTTCTAGTTACATAGAGATAATTTGATTATATTAACCCTAATTCTACTTAAGCTGATATTTCCATAATACGAAGCATCGGCTTGTTTTAATGACATATTTCATAAGCGAACAGAGATGCATAAATACCAGCTGAATAGCCTGCAACACTTCTCGCTCTAGTCGTCACTAGATTGTAAGCCCCTATAAGAAAACTGAATAAAGTTTCTATTTTATTGCGTTGTTTCAGATGGTATTCATCTGCTTTTGTCGTCAAAGTGTGGAATAATCTGGTGCTGTCCAACTTAACCACTGAGTTCAATTAGACCTTGCACAAAACCTGTGACTATACGCAAAGAAAGTCTAAAGATAGATTTGATCATCAAACAGCACTGAATTGCTCTATCAGAATAGGTTTGATTTCTTCCATGCTTAGCTTGTGGCTGAGCATGCCATTTTAGTCTGAGGATCGAACCAAATTGAAATATTTCCTCGCTTGATTAGAGTTTGGTTATAGAGGACCAATTCGTTGTACGATAGATTTTAGATGCAGGCTTCTTCATTTAGTAATTATATTACTGAAGAAGTCTTTAAGAATAGCTTTATACAACAAAGCCGAGTAGTGAACCAATAGATAGTAAACATCGATATTTTTGTGTAAATGCTAAACTAAATTGTAACAAAAAACATGGGCGAAACATGGGCGCCAATAGTATCTAAATTGTTGATTTTTCATATGTGACCACCCATTGACATCGTAGAGGTCTCCAGTTCGATTCTGGATATACCTACCAAAATTCGTTGATATTTCAACACATTAAAGCCCACTCAAAAAGTGGGCTTTTTGTTTTCGGGGAATGGCGTAATTCCCCAATGTGGAAAACTCGCCCATTTAAAGTTAAAACCAATTATTAACGAGAGCTAATCTACTCAGGTTTAGGCACTTCGTGACCTTCTAAATACTATACGTCATCTTCACATTTGCATAGCCAGCGAGTGCTTCTACACAGTTCTTTCCATAAATATTTCGATGGCTAAATACGATCCCAGCAAATGGTAGAGCCTAACAACATAGGGGGGATTTAACCGAACTCACATTTTTAATTTTATGCTTGAAAAGTAAACAATTCTAAGTATAAAAGAATAGATCACTTAAAAAAAATGAGATATTGAAATGCATCCTGTACATATACTTTTTGTTGCTGGATTTGGACCAATTACCAAAGAAGATCACGCAAGTAAATCTTTCTACCTCGACATTCTTAATCTTCCAGTTAAAGCGATGGAGGGAAATGAATCTTATATGAGTACGAATGATGGTGAGTTGGGTGGTGTAAAACATTTTGCACTTTGGCCTTTGACTCAAGCTGCGAATTCATGCTTTGGGCTAAAGGAGTGGCCAGAAGAATTCAATATTCCTCAAAGTTGGATTGAATTTGAGGTAGAGGATATAGTTGTAGCTTCAGCTTATATGGTTTCTAAAGGTTACCAATTACTTGTCAATAATCGTATAGAACCTTGGGGACAATCTGTCACTCGCTTTTTAAGTCCTGAGGGTGTTTTGACAGGCTTAACGGTAACTCCATGGTTACGCTCATCTAAGTAGTTGGATTATGATTATATTCTTTTATTTATCAGTTTCTTGAAATATAAATTCTTGCATACCGTGTGCATTCAGATGACTTTTATCGCAAAAAATAACGAAGTTCATCAGTACAAATGGCACCAGAATTGGTGGTGGAATTTTTTCTTGATGTAATAAAATTTATTAAAATGAATTTTTCTCACTTATGGGTGAGATTAAATCATTTTTATTCATGTGAAGTTTCGGGTATAAATTACACCAAGCTCTTAATGATAGACATTCTTCATCGTTAATTATTAGCCAGACTATAGATAAAACTGGATAGTGGTTAACGAGAAGTGTACCAAAAGAAAATTGGACTGTTTGAAAAGAGCATGAAAGAAATTCAGGTTTTATTGCAAAAATAGGGTAAAGGTCGCCATGAGTACAGAGTTTGCATGTTCAATTAAACGCATTCGTTTTGATGAAAACTATCAACCAGCAGATAGCACACGTCTAACAACTAACTTTGCTAACTTAGCGCGTGGTGAAAGCCGTGAGCAGAACCTACGCAATACACTTCGTATGATTAATAATCGTTTCAATGCTTTAGCACAAACAGACAACCCAAATGGTGATCGCTATTCACTTGAAATTGATATCATTTCTGCCGATTTAGATATTGAAGGTAATGGTAAAGCTTTCCCGATTATTGAAATGTTGAAAAGCACAATTACGGATCATCACACCAATCAACGTATTGAGGGCATGATTGGTAATAGCTTCTCATCTTATGTACGTGACTATGATTTCAGTGTAGTGCTTAAAGAACATAATAAAGAAAACTCAACTTCGTACGCACCTGAAAATTTTGGTGATTTACATGGCAAGCTTTATCAGTACCTCGTCAACTCAGATACTTTTAAAGCAGCGTTCAATCAACAGCCTGTGATTTGCTTGAGTGTTTCAACAGCAAGAACTTATCAGCGTACAACCAATGAGCATCCTATTTTGGGTGTTGAATATAAACAGGACCAATACTCTCGTACCGATGAGTATTTCCATAAAATGGGCTTACAGGTTCGCTTCTTTATGCCGAAAGGTAGCGTTGCACCTTTAGCATTCTATTTTGCGGGTGATTTATTACGTGATTACACCGATTTTGAGCTGATCAGTGCGATTAGTACGATGGAAACGTTCCAAAAGATTTATCGTCCTGAAATTTACAATGCAAATTCATCAGCAGCACAGGTCTATCAAGCAAGTTTAGAATACCCAGATTATTCCTTAACACGAATTGTCTATGATCGTGTTGAACGTGGTCAGTTAGCGGTAAAACAAGGTAAATGGACGGAAGAAAACTTTATCAAGCCTTATCAAAACATCCTTGAGCAATGGGCTGCGAATTATACCGTAGACAGTAGCGCTGCTTAATTTACCTGAAATAGAGATAGAAGATTTAGAATGGCAATTTTATTACCAACATCAACCGCTGGCAGCTTGCCGAAACCTTCTTGGCTTGCTGAGCCTGAGAAACTGTGGTCCGCATGGAAACTTGAAGGTGAAGAACTGCTTCAAGCCAAGCGCGATGCTTTAAGCTTATCGTTACATGAACAGTTGCAAGCAGGTATTGATATTGTTTCTGATGGTGAGCAAACGCGTCAGCACTTTGTGACCACTTTTATTGAACATCTTGAAGGTGTCGATTTCGAAAAACGTGAAACAATGCGAATTCGTAATCGTTACGATGCCAGTGTGCCATCTGTTGTGGGTGAAGTATCTCGTAAGCAACCTGTATTTGTTAATGATGCCAAGTTTTTACGTAGCCAAACCACACAACCAATCAAGTGGGCGTTGCCTGGCCCAATGACCATGATTGACACGTTGTATGATGGTCATTATAAGAGCCGTGAAAAATTGGCTTGGGAATTTGCCAAAATTTTGAATCAAGAAGCACTAGAGTTAGAAGCAGCAGGCGTTGACATTATCCAGTTTGATGAACCCGCATTTAATGTATTCTTTGATGAAGTGAATGACTGGGGTATTGCAACTTTAGAACGTGCGCTTGAAGGTTTGAAATGTGAAACTGCGGTACACATTTGCTACGGTTATGGTATTAAAGCCAATACTGATTGGAAGCAAACTTTAGGCAATGAATGGCGTCAATACGAAGAATCATTCCCTAAACTGCAAAAATCTAAGCTTGATATCATCTCACTTGAATGCCAAAACTCGCGTGTGCCGATGGACTTGATTGAACTGATTCGTGGTAAAAAAGTCATGGTTGGTGCGATTGATGTGGCAACCAATACGATTGAAACAGCAGAAGAAGTTGCGGATACGCTACGCAAAGCACTTCAATTTGTCGATGCGGATAAACTTTATCCTTCGACTAACTGTGGTATGGCACCTTTGGCTCGTGAAGTGGCGAGAGGCAAGCTGAATGCGTTAAGTGCAGGTGCGGAAATCATCCGTAAAGAGTTATCGGCTTAGTATTAGTGGCCGAGTGATAAAAAGGGCTACTTTGATTTGTCGGATAGGCTTTTGCCTTGTTGATCAAACGGGTAGTCCTCATTTTCATTATGTCGCAGTTTTAGATATAGCTGATCTGATTGAAGTACGGTATCGCCAAATCTAAACAAAATGTACGGTTCAGTGTAGGAGTAAAATGATGATCGAAGCAACAGACTTTAGAAATGCAATGTCTTTATTGACCAGTGCAGTGAGTGTCGTGACCACGGCAGGTATGTCTGATCGTCATGGATTTACCGCATCAGCTGTGTGTAGTGTCACTGATACACCACCAACATTATTGGTTTGTATGAACAAAGCCTCTCGTTCACATACACATTTTGTAGATAATAAAATTTTAACCGTGAATGTTTTAGGCGCACAGCATCAGCATATTTCTAACGTCTTTGCATCCAAAATGACTTCTGAAGAGCGTTTTAAACATGGTATTTGGACGGAGCTAGAAACAGGGGCACCTGTTTTAAAGGATGCGTTGGTTAATTTTGATTGTGAGATTGATGACATTCAAGAAGTTGGGACGCATACGGTGTTTATGTGTCGTATTGTCGCTATTCAGCAAAGCCAACAGGATCAAAGCTTGGTTTATTTTAATCGTGCTTATCATCAGGTGGGACAGACAGAAAATGTTTAAACTTGGTTTTATTGTACATGCAATAAAACGATTTATTCATAAATGAAACTTCTTTTATGTTTTCTACATGAGCCTTTTCTTGTTGTTTTGGTATTTCTTAATAATAGACGGCGGGTTGAGTAATTATCATGATTGAAGTACTCATTAGCCTATTTATATAGATAATGTGTTTTTTATTTAATTGTCTAATATGTATATTTTAAAGGGAAGTTGAACTTTAGAATTGCTATTTAGATAGATATCAGCGTAAAAAAATAGTACTAATACCATATTTTATTTTGTAATTATGAGAAATCTATAATTTATATCCGCATTATGGTATACATTTTCACTTTATTTTTTTTCATATAGTTAATTGAAATATATAGATAAACCGTCCTTGTAGGCGGTATTTTTATGACATCAAAAAAAGTATCATTTTTTTTATCAATCATGTGAGGTGGCATTAGCGGTTTACATCACAAATTATAATGATAATAATTATTATTCTCACAAAAGTTAACTCAATCTACATTATGAATTCACAATTTCGAATAAAGACCCTTAGCTTTGCTGTTCAATCCATCTTAATTTATGGAGGAGTAATGCATTTTGCTTGGGCAACTGAGCAGGATCAAGTCACAGATACAGCAACACTTGCGACGATTAGTTCCAAGGCAACAATCAGTGATCAAACTGAAGGAACAGGAAGTTTTAAAGCAAATAAATCAAAATCTTCATCGAAGTTAAATCTAAGTTTAAAAGAAACACCGCAGTCTGTGAGTGTTGTCACGCAGGAACAGATTGAGCAACGTAATCTTGTGAGCATTGATGATGTATTGGCTGCTACACCAGGTGTCACTGTTAGCAAACAAGATAGTGAGCGTTCAAGTTATTATGCTCGTGGTTTTTCTATTACCAACCGACAAATTGATGGCATGCCAGTGGGCGATAATAGCCCAAGGGCAGACAGTTTTTTCTTTGATCGTGTTGAGGTAATTAAAGGGGCGAGTGGCTTAACGGGTTCAACAGGGAATCCGTCAGCGACGATCAATATGGTACGTAAACGCCCAGATAAAGACTTTTCCGGGAGTGTAAGTTCAACTTATGGAAGCTGGAATAATACTCGTGTAACAGCTGATGTCTCGATTCCCTTGACTCAAGATGGCAGTGTACGTAGTAGGGTAATGGCTGCATATACGGATAAAGAATCCTATATGGATTTCTATGAGCTAAAGTCAACTGCGGCCATGGCCATTGTAGAAGCAGATTTAACTGATAATACAACCGCGTCGCTTGGATTTCAGTATCAGGACAATGACCCTAAGGGATCGACGTGGGGAACCGTTCCTTACTTTAATGCGGATGGTAGTCTTGCTCACTTGCCACGAAACTTTAGTTTAACGACAGACTGGAGTGCAATTAAACATAAAGATGAAACTATTTTTGCAGATATTCAGCATCAATTTGACAACGGTTGGATGGTAAAAGCGGCTGCTGCACATAGTACATCGGATAATAGTTGGTTAGTTGCTTACGGCGGAAGTGGATTCCCAGATCCTTCAACAGGTGAAGGCCTGAGTATATGGACACAGGTAGCACCTTACTCAGAGAGTAAAAAACTCAATTTAGACTTATATGCAACAGGTCCTTTTCAGCTATTTGGTCGTGAACATGAGTTAATTGTAGGTTACAGTGGCTTTAAATCAGAGACGACTTCACTAAAAGTTGACCGAAAGATTGATTATCCAGCGGTGATTCAAGACTATCGTGATTGGACGGGGGATTTACCAAAGCCGACCTATGTAAAAACAGGGGCTGGGAGTAAAACCACCACTGAACTATTTGGTTATTATTCAACCCTGCGTTTAAATTTGGCTGATCCACTCAAGTTAATTCTAGGCGGTCGTTTTAATACCTATGATTATAAAACCAAGACATGGTTGATGAACCAAAAACCTGAAAAACCTCGGAGTTTTGAGCAGTTTGTTCCTTATGTGGGGTTACTTTATGATTTCAATGATCGCTACACAGCTTATGCAAGTTATACCGACATGTTTACACCTTCAAGCAAAAGGGATAGAAACGGTAATTATTTGGACCCAGAGATTGGTAGTAGTACAGAACTTGGACTTAAAGCTGAATTTTTTGATGCTCAATTATTAACAAGCGCTGCAGTATTTTGGTCATCAGTCAAAGATCTTGCCGTTACAGATGTTGAATATGACCAAGGCAAAGTTCCGAAAATAGATGATTTAGACACAGCCTATATGTCATCGGGTAAAGGATTAAAAATAAATGGTTTTGAAACGGAAGTTATTGGTAAGTTACAAGACAATTGGAATGTAAGTGCGGGTTATACCTATGTGAATAGTGTGAGTTCAGCAATATCAAACTCAACGACCACAATTCCACAAAACCAAGTTAAGTTTTTTACCAGCTATACATTGCCAGAAAATTGGTGGAATGGGGCTAATAAACTTACTGTTGGAGGCGGAGTCAATTGGCAAAGTGAAATTTTTCAAAACTGGGGAACCGCACCACAAAATGCTTATAATGGCGGAACAGTCGTACAGAAATCGTATTATTTAGCAAATGCCTTTGCGAGTTATAAGTTTAGTGATGAGTTGTCTGCAAGCTTAAATATTAATAACTTGTTTGATGAAAAATACTATCTCAATGTGGGCTTCTATAATGGCGTATATTGGGGTGAGCCGAGAAACGTAACGTTTACAGTCCGCGCAAAATTTTAAATTTTATTTAGTAAAAAAAACCGCCTGAAAAGGCGGTTTTTTTTTATACAAAAATGTTGCAAAATATTTACCAATCAATATAATTGCGAACGATTATCACTTATAATTATGAGCTTAATAACATGTTAAATAAAATTTTTTTCAATCGGGAAGTTTTGAGTGTTGCGATTCAAAGTATTTTAGGGGTGAGCATTCTTTCTACTACGGCTTTTGCAGATGAAGTGATCGCAGAGAAGTTAGCTACAATTACAGTCACAGCCAGTCAAACAGAGCATGACCAAAAAAGTGCACCAGCAACGATTAGTGTTATCACGCAAGAAGATTTAGCAAAACGTCCTGTTTATGACTTAGCAGATGCTTTACAACAGAGTGCGGGTATCCATATTAATACGTCCTCTGCGTATGGTCGTAAAGAAATAAAAATTCGTGGTCTAGACTCAGATTACACATTGATATTGGTCAATGGACGCCGTGTGAATTCTAGAGATGCATTAACCTCTAATTATTCAAATGATTTTGATTTGTCATCTATTCCTTTGGCAGCAGTAGATCGTATTGAAGTGGTGCGTGGTCCAATGTCATCCATATATGGTGCAGATGCCCTCGGCGGCGTCGTTAACATTATTTTAAAGAAACCAAGTGAGCAATTAGAGACCGCGTTTAACTATAGTTATGAGCTACCAACTGAAGGGGATGATGGGGCAATTCATAAAGCAAGTGCCTATATTGGTGGCAGCCTGATAGAAAACAAACTCTTGGCAAATTTGGTACTTGAGGGGGTAGATCAACAGGCTTGGCGTTCTGAACAAAGCATCTATAAAAATACAGATGCTGCTGAAAAACGTAAAGGTTTTAGCATTCTTTCAAATGTCAGTTGGCTGATTAATGATAACCAGACTTTAGATATTGACTTGACCCATCGTTCAGATGACCGTAAAGCGGTATGGAACAACTATGGTCTGTCATTTCCGACCAATATTCAAGAAATGGACCGTACCAGTGTTGGGCTGACTTATTCTGCAAATTGGAATGATATTAACAGCAGACTGCGTTATTACTATGAAAACGTGGACTTGATGGATAACTCAGAAATCATCACCAATTTGTATAAAAAGACGGGAGATATTCAGCAGACCAATCATACGGTTGATGCCCAATTGAGCGGTCATATTGGAGAACAACATTTAGTGACTGGCGGAGCCGAGTTCCGTAAAACAGAGTTAGAGCATAATCAAAACTTGAATGGATCTGCATCGGTAAATCAAACAGCATTTTATTTACAAGATGAATGGAAACTTGACCGACTCGCTCTGACCTTTGCTGGACGCTTTGATGATTATGATAGTTTTGGCAGTGAGTTCAGCCCACGCTTTTATAGCGTTTATCAAGTCACGGATCAATTTAATTTAAAAGGGGGAATTGGTAAATCATTTAAAGCACCGAGTCTGTCACAATCCGATCCTACATATTCAGTATTGGCCTGCCGTGGCATGTGTCAGGTAGTGGGGAACCCGGACTTGGAACCAGAAACGGCAACAAGTTATGAGTTTGGTGGTGTGTATGAAAATGACCAGTTTTATGCAAGTTTAATGTACTTCGATAATGACATTAAAAACATGATTGTAAGCGATGGTTGGAGAGCGGGATACCGTCCTAAAGTCATGACTTATACCAATGTGCATTCAGCATCAGTCAAAGGTGTAGAACTTGAGAGCCAGTATGATGTGAATGATGCTTTAGGTATGAAGTTTAATTACACCTATTCAGATGCTAAAAATAAAGATACAGACAAAGAACTCGACTATAGCCCGCGTCATACAGGCAATATGGCTTTGGATTGGCGTGTGAATGATGCGTTGGGATTGAACCTCAACTATCAATATATTGGAAGCCAAATGCTCTATGTGCCTGCCATTTCTAAGAGTAAAAAATCAGATGATTACCATGTTTTAGGCTTAAGTGGGCAGTATCAATTTAACCCAAGTTTTACTATGCAAGCGGGGATTAAAAACTTAACCAATACCAAGCGCGATGATGTCGCACGTTCTATTGATTACATTTTAATGGGCCGAACGGCTTTTGTCGGGTTTAATTTTAAGTATTGATTTAAACGATTATGAGCTACAGAAGCACATTAGGTGCTTCTGTAGCTCCATTTGATAAGAGGAATTATCTATAAAAGTGTTGAGCTAATAGCCTAGAAGTATTTGATTGATAAGATCAAATGAGTAAGCAATAGAACTTAGTTGAGAAATTACTTAAGATAAAAAGCTTGTATATGTAAATGGGTCTGTTATAGATGGTTTAGTACAACGTATAAAAAGTGATATCCGTGAAAATTGGGGTTATTGGTGGAGTTGCTGCTGGAAAAGTAAGGGAAAGTATTGCAGTGGGTTTTAATTCAACAGAATTAGAATGGGCATGTGAATACGAAAAACCTACGGCTCCTGTGATCTACAGTGCTGGATTTCAAAGAGTCATTGCTCGACCTGGGCTTGCAGAATTTGATAAATACAAACTCATGATTCTTGAAAGAGAAGGGGTGTTAAAACTCTTTTATGTTCTTGAGGGTATCTGTAAAGAAGAATTGAATCTTCAACTGAATCAGTACTGGGATAGGTCTGACCCTCTTGGGTATCATTATTGATAGACCACTGAACTTAATAAAATTATATGCTTGTGCCTGAAATATTGAGGGGATTGAAGATCAGTTGAGATACTCCATTTTTTAGGTTAATCATTGTTTTAAGGGGAATTATTAAGCCTATTATTTGATATTTTTTTTTACTGTATTTCAAACTTAATGCATTGATTAATAAATAATATTGTAAAATTTTTCTTCATGGGTTAAAACCCCACAATCGTTTGAAAAATGCACTTCCAAATTTTGTAATATTATAAGGTTTTTATAAATGAAAAAAATCTGTGCTCTCATTTTTGCACTTATCTCGACAACATCATTTGCACAAGATTTAGAGTGCCCAAACCACTTAGTGCTGTTCAAACAATTTATGCAAGAGGAACTGGATCTTCTCAAGCATGGTGATGTTCAGCAACTCATTAAATACAATCAGAAATATAATTATTCTTCTCGTTTTAATAGGCTGCATAACGACCAATATTATGTGAATGGTAAATGGATTGAACGGGAGGTATATGAATCGCGGTTGGCCGATGTGTTGGATTTCGTTAGGGAGGGAAACTACTCTGTAACTGGATTTAAACTACAGCCTATAAAGGCGAATAGGCTGATTTCGGTGGGAGAGATTTGTGTGATTCCTGTAGAAATTCAAACGCGAATTTCTGGAGATATTGAGTTCAGTACGAATGATTGGATCTTCGTGAGAAGTCTAAAAAGTAACAAGTGGCGAACATTCACTTATTTAGAGACTGTTAGTGCAGAAGATTTTAAAGTTTTTTTCCCAGATTTCCCGTCTGATATTCAATTGAAATAACACTTAGTAAGTGAAAGATTTATATGAAGTACTACGGTACTGTTTTTAAACAGCCCACGTTAAAAGTGGGCTTCGGTGCATAAGTCTATGCGATCAATCTTAGTGTTGAAGGCTGTTTTTTTATTTTTTGAATTCAGTAATTTGGATCGGTTTGTCTTTGACAAACTCGACAATACCTTCAGCGCCTTTGAAGTGAATAGATACGCCTTTACCATCTGTCATCAGGATGCCACTTGCAGCAGGTACATGTTTAAGCATATAAGTTCGATCAGAATTATCAGTCATCATTGCTGTTTCAAAGTTATCGGATGATTTTAGTTCAATGGTTAAATCCATGGGACCAACAAAGTGAATCACTTGTGTTGATGTACCCGTAGCGATTGATTCTTGCGTGACTTTTTCGGTTGGTGTAGAGGTACAGCCTACTAGGGCCAAAGTGACGAGTGTTGCAGCTAATATATTTTTCATGAAGTCTACCTTTTTCTATATAAATCATGTGTACATATATACTATTTGTTATATTTTAAGTTTTAAAGTTTCGTTTACATTTGCCTTACATAGTTGCATTAAAGGCTTCATGGTAACGGACAACACCTTGAGGTATTTCCCCATTGAAACTCAGGGCTTGAAAGTATTCGCTAGGAACATCAGGAAGGGTAAGTTCTAGAGAGGTACGGAAACCAAAGTGATGATAATAATTTGGGTCGCCTAAAAGAACACAGCCCTTTGCACCCAGTTGTTTTAATTTTTTAAGTGCTGTCTGTATGAGCTTTGACCCGATGCCCAAACCTTGTTTAGTTGGGCAGACAGAAATTGGGCCTAAACCATACCAACCTGTTGCACCTGTTGAAATGGATACAGGTGAAATAGCGACATGACCCACTATTTCCCCATTTTCAACAGCAACCAAAGAAATTGTGAGTTGGCCATGTTTTCTTAAGCTGTTTACAATGAATTGTTCGGTGTGGCTAGTATGTTCAGCATTTAAAAATGCAGCGCGAGTCAACGTATCAATGGCTTCAATATCTTTTGGCTGTTCGTTTCGAATTATGATGTTCATTCACAAATCCTTCTCGGTTTAGGGTTGAGCTGAAAATGCTCGTTAATCTTTGTTCTTTAAGTGAGTGATTTTAACCAACTTTAAACAGCTCAGACCAGTTGGTCAAATAGGCAGGGGAGCGATTGCATTGATTCATTTGCCAGGGTTCTTTTTTCTCATGGCATAGCCCTAATGAGATTAGATTGTTGCCAAAACGCTCTGTAATAGCATCTATCGTATTGGACAGTATTTCACGGTCATTTTGATGGCTATAGTCAGTAAAAAGGTCATGTACAAATTGAGTCTTATCCATAATTTCCAACAAGACAATGCCAGCCTTTTTGTATTTGAACCCCGCCTTGTAAATTTGATCAATGCCCTTCATCGCTGCCTGTGTGATTTTGAGCAAATCGTCAGTATGTTCATGCATGTGCACAATGGTATAGGGCGAGTAACGTTCCTGTTGATTAAAACGGCCAGTTTGAATATACACCCCGATCATTTTACAAATAGAGCGATCATGACGTAGACGTTTCACTGCACTGGCAACATATAAGCGTACAGAGGCTTTAATGTCATCAATATCATAAACAGCCTGTCCATAGGAGCGACTACTAATAATCTGTTTATGGGCAACCTTATCGCTCTCAATATTAATGCAAGATGTTCCCTGAAGCTCACGGACAGTCTTTTCCATGACAATACTAAAATGCTTTTTGATTTCACAGGGATTAGACTCAATCAAGTCTAAAACGGTATGAATGCCCATGGCATTTAGTTTTTTACAGTTCTGCCGACCAACGCCCCAGACCTCACCGACCTCCACATGTGCAAGCATGTATTCAGCCGTACACGGGTCCATGTGTGCCAAATTGCACACGCCATTTAGAGCCTTATTTTTCTTGGCTAGATGATTGGCTATTTTGGCTTCTGTTTTGGAGCGACCAATGCCAATACAGCAAGGAAGTCCAAGCCATTGCCATGCTTTATCTTTCATATCTTTGGCATAATCAGTGATATCGAATAAATGCTCATAGGCCGTCAGCTTTAAAAAGCATTCATCAATAGAATAGATTTCCTGTTCATCGGCTGCGACATATTGCCCGAGTAACTGCATGAAGCGGCTAGACATTGCACCGTATAAAGCGTAGTTGCTCGAAAATACCTGAATATTGTGCTGCTGGACGAGTTCTTGAATTTGGAAAAAAGGGACCGCCATACGAATGCCGAGATCCTTGGCTTCTTGACTCCGAGCAACGACACAACCATCGTTATTACTTAACACAATGACAGGATGGTCATTCAGTTTTGGGTTAAATACACGTTCACACGAGACATAGCAATTATTCACGTCAACGAGCGCGAATATTTCAGTTTCATTTTTCATGTTGCTTCTTCTTATTTTTTTAACGGTGGTACAGACGTTTTAAGTTAAACGTCACTACTCCCCAAATGACAAAGGTTTGATTCTCTGTCGGAATAATATGTTCATAATCGGGGTTTTCAGCTTTCAGCCACATTTGAGGCAAAGGGTAATTTTCATCCCCAAAAATGTCTTTGATGTCCGACTTTGACATTTTGCTCGTAATCATCAACCTTTTAATGGTGGAATCTTTATTATCAATTAAAGCCACCACGATGTCGTAGTGTTTGGCTTCAATACTCCGATCAATAATAATCGGATCATTTACTTCAAGACCTACACCTAACATTGACTCACTGTCTACATAAGCGATGAATGTCGCAATTGGGTTTTGAATTAGAAAATCATTCAGATCAATGGCTTTGCCTTGCTCATCTTTTGTGCTGAAGGCTGGACCTGCGGGAATGCGTTCTAAAGAGACAGGAAGGGAGACTTTGGACTGAGGCAAAATAGGTGTCAGCCCAAGTTGATCCACAAATTCGGCTTGCTGCGCAATTTGCTCAAGCATACTATTGATGGTGGGGCTGGGTTTACCTTCGGGCCCCATGAGATCTTGTAAAGACGACCATGCGTCGTCCGAGAAGTAGATGGGTAACTTCTTTGACATGATAAATACTCCTACGCAACAAGACGTGTTTGGAAGTGAAATCGGTCTGTTTAGAATATGCTGATGTGAGTCAAAATTCAAATTTTAAAACAGCTAATAAATAAGGCTACGTCAAATCTGGTCGTGAAAGATAAGCATAAGAAACTTTATTTGGAGTGAATAATAGCCCTTTGAGCAGGGCTATTACGGGAAGTGTTTATACCTTTAAGTCTATGATTTAACTAAAACTTAGGGCTTGGTTCCTAAAAACTCAAATGGTTTGGTGACTTTAAAAGAAGCATTGGCTTTGCCTGCATAGGTCATCGCTTGGTCTGGACCAAGTTCTAACTTTTTGGTTTGACCATCTTTAAAGTTAATCTCTTTTAAATCGACCCAAAACACATTTGGCGAAACGGCAGATTCAAAGAAATATAAACCACGTTTATGATCGACCACCGTACGCCAACGGGTTGAGGAAATATTCGGCTCTTCTTCAGTATTTAGGCCAAAAGGGACTGAGGTATTGCGGATGACACTAAATACACTGGCAAGCGAATGGTCTGGGGTCGCATTTTTTGGAATCGCATTGATATAAAAAGAAGCACGGGCAAAACGATCGGATGCGCGGTTAGTGCCTGGAAGCATGGTTGTGCCACCAATCTGCTTCCAATAGCTATTTAAAGCGAGCTGTTGATCAAAGGTTGGTGAGTTGGTCATCACTTGGTACTGTCGACCATGATGAATCACTTGTTTACCGTTAATATACTCAATAATGGCACTATCACCCGTGGCATCGGAAATAGATAAGTGCAGTGTCGCTAAACGTTTCTCACCCGGAACTTGGTCAGTCACAACGATGAAAGGCTCTTTTTCGAGTGCCTGAATGGCTTCATGCACAGTGGCATAATTATCTAAAACATATTGTGCCCAAAGTGAAATACTTAAGGGCGGCTTTTTAGCGGTTTGCACATTTGGATATTCAGACTCGACTAGCCACAGCAAGTTTGCCATGAGCCCTTTTTCATTGACGCCATCAGTGGTGGAAATGTCATAACCTGTTGCAACCACACTGCCATATTTTGATGTCCATCGAATAGATTTTGGACCTGCCATACCATTACGTTTGACATTATTGGGTAAGATCCACAAATTTGTCCCAACATCGCTTTTCCAGTCCATCGAGCGCGCAGTTATGACATCATTATTGCCCAGATAAACCACACGGGTACATGCCATAGCAGCTTCGGCTACTACAAATATTCCAGCGGCAAATAATACTCTTTTTAATACATTGTTCATTATCATGCTCTCTTAGAAAATAGGTAAATTAATGCCAATCACTGGCCCTTGTTGTCGAATGTCCCAATGAAAATTATTCGCTTTATAATCTTGGTCAAAATAACGATAACCCGCTCTGAGGTTTAGGTTTCGATTCATGATTGGAATGCGATACCCCAAATAAGCATGTACAGAAATAGTATTTTCAACGCCAAAAGTAATTTCTGATGCCAAGTTCCAAGCTGAGTCAAAGTTATATTTAAAACGAGAACCCCAGAAAAATTCGTTCCATGAGGTCTCCATATTTAATGTTTGGTTTAAAGCACTCAAGTTTGCTTCGGCTTTGGTGTGATTTATCCCAATGGTCGGCTCTATCACGAGTTTTGGATAATTTTGAGTAGTGGTTTCGGGAGAAATATAAGCTTGATAGTAAAGTCCATAGCTGGCTTGATTCAACTTGGTGCTGAGAGCAACAGGCACAGACATCGCACTTTTTTCTTGAGAGGTTTCAACAGTTTGGTGGTCGAGAAAAAGTCCCCAGCGACCTTTACTCAGATCAACGTGTGCCATAAAAGAATGATCTAGCTCCTTGATGGTTTCTCTGACAGGTTGATCGACCTCATAACTCAAATTTCCTTGGCTTATTTTTCCATCGACATCTGCACCAAAGGCATATAGATTCAGATTTAGTTTTGGTGCGCCGTGAAAGGTCTCTGTAAAGCTTTCTGCCATTGTACTTTGGCTTAGAGAAATACCGAGTGAAAGAAATAAATATGTTTTAAATTTCATGTCAGCCCCTTTTTTTATGTATATTTTTTACCACGTGATATAAAAATACAGTATGGCTGATTTGATCATTTTTAGTACAGATTTATTTTAATGATTTTTATTTTAAAAGGCATTTTCAAAATATAAGAAATTAAAGTGAAGCCAAATTTTAGCGAGATGACTTCGTATTTAATGATTAAAACTTTACTGCTTATCTTTTATCTAATTATTCAGGATGTCTGTGGTTAAGCAATCTGAATAATTAGATAGTTGTTGAAGTTATAAAACATCATAAATGGGTAAATAAAAGCTTTAGTGCCAGAGCGATTAATATGAGTCCCATCACTCGCTCAAACTTTTTTCCCATTTTTAAAAACTGCTGTCGAACGATGGGGCGAGAAAACAAAACAGCAACAAGCATGAACCAAAGTGCATTGACGCTACACATCCATACCCCATAAACAAATTGCACTTTCATCGGGGTTGTGGGGCTGACCAGTGTAGTAAATATAGCCAGAAAAAAAATAGTCGCTTTGGGGTTAAGTGCATTGGTCATAAAGCCTGTCATAAAGGCTTTGCTTCGACTTAATGGGGTATTGGATGCCTGTTCAAATGAAGGATCAATATTGATCGAGGGGGCACGTAATAAGCTCCAACCTAAATAAATTAAATACAGTGCGCCTGCTATTCTCAAAATAAGCATGAACCACGGACTTTGTTGAATAACAATCCCCAAGCCTATAAGTGTATATAAAACATGAACGGAAATTCCTAGACCAATTCCAATAGCCGTGATGCAACCCATCGCATAGCCATAGCGCACGCTATTTCTAACCGTAATGGCGAAGTCGGGGCCGGGTAAAAGGACCGCAAGAAAATGTACCAAAGCCAAAGCTAAAAATTCTGAACTATATTGCATCCACATATTATTGATGCTCATCCGAAACGCGATAGCTCACGGTTAATTTATCTTTTTTAAGTTTATAGCTTGTAATTTCGAGCGTCCCAATTTCAGATAAATTTTGGACATGGGTTCCGCCACAGGGAAATGCAGGTAAATCGCCAAAACTGACTTCACGGTAGCCATCAGCATTTTGTTGAGTCAGTCGGACGAGTTGGCTTGAAATATATTGATTACATAGAAGCTCTAAAGTTTCTAAATCTTGGTCTTCAGAATGGTCCTGTTTGACAAATTGGACTTTGCATTCCTCTGGCCAGTGCTGTGCTTTGGTAGGTTCCCAGCCAAATGCTTGCATTACATGCCCGATTAAGTGTCCTGCGGAGTGTAGGCGACTGTGATAACGTCGTCGGTTGAGGTCAACTCGTGCTTGCGCCAGACCTAATGTAGTGGCGTGATTAGAATAATGAATAATTTGATCATTTTGCATGACAACATGAAGTACATCTGCATCATTGATTTTACCTACATCACTGGGTTGACCACCACCTTGCGGGTAAAATGGTGTGTTGGAGAGCTGAATGGCAAATCGACCATCTTCAGTGGGTTCACACTTTAGAACCTCTACCTCAGCTTGAGTGATGTCGGATAGATATAAAGCTTGAGTCATGATTATCTCTGTCAAAATTTCACAGAAAAGATTATAGGAGGCTTCATTATTGATGATAATCTAGTAAAAAATTAAATTACTTTTTCCTCATGAGCACAAATCAAAGTATAGCTTTACTCCAAGAAATGGCTATTTTTGTCAAAGTTGTGGAGACAGGCAGTTTTTCAGAAACTGCACGACAGCTTGGAAATACACCGTCCGCAGTGAGTAAAGCCATTAGCCGATTGGAACGGGCTTTAGGAACACGGCTACTTGAAAGAACAACACGAAAACTACGTTTAAGTGAGAGTGGGAAACAAACTTATGATCATTGTCTAGAGATGGTCAGAGCCGCCCAAGCAGTGATTGAGCATTCAGGCAAATTCAATACTGAACCGAGTGGCACCGTTCGGATTAGTGTCCCGAAAGCCGTAGGGCATTATCTGATTCACCCCTATATCCCCGAGTTTCTTGAACTGTATCCGCAAATAGATATTCAACTGTTACTGGAAGATCGGTTGATAGATTTTATTGACGATGAAATTGACCTAGCTATTCGTATTACTAATGAACCGCCGTTGGGCTTAAAGGGTCGACAGCTGATTCGTATTGATCATGTCTTAGTGGCGACAGCTGAGTATTTAAAAAAGAATGGAACGCCTCAGCAACCGAGTGATTTAAATCAACATCAATGTATTTTTTTAGGTGAACAAGTCAGCGACTCAAAGTGGAAATTTCAAAAAGGCAATAAAACCACCTGTGTAACTGTAAAAGGACGTTATTCAGCAAATCATACGGGTATCCGTCTAGATGCAGCTTTAAAGCATATGGGCGTTGCAAGTTTGCCGTATTTTATGGCGAGACATGCTTTAAATAGCCAAGCACTGATCCAAGTATTACCAGATTGGCATTTCAAGACCTATTATAGTGGGGATGCTTGGTTACTTTATCCGCCTACACGCTACTTAGCACCGAAAATCGAGGTTTTTATCCAGTTTATTGCAAAGAAACTAAGCCTTGAACCTGTTTTGAAAAATGAAGAGACACAGAGTTAATTTGTTAATATACGATTATTTAAAGATGGCGAGAGCATGATGAATACTCGTGTTGACCTAGAGTGTTGCGGAACAATAAAAATGGGCAGAGCATTTTTTAAAATAGCCTAAGCAGAAGTTCAAGATTTAAGCCATCGTCTATACATCCAATGTATCGCATAATTTGTATAATTTAACGTTTAAGTCCTAGGCTTAAAAAGACTTTGAAAAGAGATAAGCATCTTAATAAGAGATACGCAATGAAAAAACATCTACTTTATTCTTCTATCTTGGGTTTAAGCATACCTGTTTTGAGCTATGCAGATACAACCAATATTCATGTTTTAAGTGCAACGGTAAAAGATCAAAATATTGCCGATGCACAAGTCATATTACAAAAAAATGGTGAACAGTCTGCATCAACCTCAACCAACGCAGACGGTCGGGCAACGGTGAACAGTAGCAGTGCAAATGGCGCAGACAATTTATTGATTATCAAAAAATCAGGCTATTCTACACTGGTGGCAAAATGTCCTTGTGATGGTATGACCTATGCTTTAAGCCCTGTATTGAAAGACTTAAACAGTATGCGAATCGTTTTAAACTGGGGGCAGAGTCCTTCAGATCTGGACTCACATTTAAGTTATACAAATCAACATGTGTATTGGGACAATAAACAAGGGCAAGATGCCAATTTAGATGTTGACGACACAGACGCTTATGGCCCTGAAACGGTGACGATTGATAAACGTTTAGATGGGCAATATTATGTTTATTCAGTGCATGATTATTCAGACCGCGCGAAACCCAATACTGCGAACTTGTCGAATAGCCAAGCTAAAGTTATGGTTTATGTAGGCGAGTCTTTGATCCGCTCTTACTATATTCCAACGGGTTTGACAGGGAACTTATGGACTGTGTTCCGCATTAGTCCAGAGGGTGAAATCCAAGATATTAACCGTATTTCGGGGACAACCATTGGGGCAAGCCAAGTGGGTTCAACTGTATCGAGTTATCAAAGCCAAGCGATGCAGGTGCATTATGTTCCTGTTTCAGCCAATGCACAGGCAAGGGCTAAGGCACTGAATTTGAGAGCGGATAAGGCGTATAAAAACAATCAATTTGAACAAGCTGCACTGATTTATCAACAATCCATTGACTACAATCCGAATGTCGGGCAGACCTATAGCAATCTTGCTGTTGCTTATCAAAAGTTGAATCGTTCATCTGAGGCATTATGGGCAAATCAAAAGGCGATTGCTTTAGCGTCCAATGACAATACCAAAGCGTATTCACATTACAATATTGGTAAAATTTATGAAAATAATCAGGACTATACTCAAGCTAAACAACATTACCAATTGGCAAATCAATACAAGCCAAGTGCGACCTATGAGGAAGCCATTCAGCGAGTGAGTCGCTAAGTCTCTTAACATCGTATTGGCTTAAACTGAATAAACCGTACCAGTACGAAATGCACCCCAGAAGTTGGATCATTGTGTCTAATTCAAAGGGTGCTTTTTTTATTTAAGATTTTCGTGATCTGTTTATGTTGTTACCATGGCAAATGGCGAAGGACAGAGTAGTTCTGCAACCCCGAATTTTTAGGTTCAATAAAAAAGACACCTACAACATTGGGATCAATACAGATCGAAATGTTGAAGATGTCTTGGGTTTCAGTGAGTAATCCACTATTTTGGTTCAGTAATCACCGATAATTTTTCTACACCAACACGCTCTATGCTGGCTAAGAGTTTAGCCACTGTACCATAAGGGACAGTTTCATCGGCATTTAAGTTTAATGCTAACTTCGCATTGGTATTTTTACGCTGTGTGATTTCTTGCTCAAAATTTTCGAGTTTGACTGGGTCTTTATCCAAAAAGATTGCACCATCAGGTTTTACGCTAATCACCAGCGCTTTGTTTTGATCTGTAGATTGTGTTGGTGCAGCTTTGGGTAAGTTGACCTTCACACTATTGGTTAATAAAGGCGCCGTGACGATAAACACGATCAATAACACCAACATCACGTCGACCAGTGGGGTAATGTTAATGTCGCTGACGACATCGTCATCTTGAGAGGTTGAAATAGCCATATTAAGCCAAAGCCTCCTTTTCTTGAGATGACAGCTGATGTGCCGTCACTGGTTTTGCCGCAACATGGGTACTTTGAGTTTTGGTTGGAAGTTGGAAACCTACTTTTTGAGTGAGGCTGACAAAGTCTGTTGCAAAGTCATCTAAATCTGCACCAATGCCTTTTACTTTACGAACAAAATAGTTATAGGCAAGTACAGCAGGAACAGCCACAGCAATACCAATACCTGTTGCAACTAATGCCTGACCAATTGGACCTGCGACTACATCCATGCTGGCACTGCCTGATTGAGCAATCGCTTGTAAGGCGTGAATAATCCCAAACACGGTGCCAAATAAACCAATAAATGGGGCATTATTACCAATGGATGCAAGAACAGCCGAGCCTTTCTCCAGTTGGCGACGCTCAGCAAGAATTTGCTTGCGTAAGTGTCGTTCTAATAAATCCTGACGGCTCCAGGTTTGTTGTAAGTCTTGATGGGTTTTTTCATTGGCATCAGTCAAAGTTTTAAAACCAGTTTGAGCAATACGTGCTGTAGGTCCCTGTGCATTTTCAGATTGGTTAATCGCCTCTGCCAAGTTTTGGGCTGACCAAAAACTGTCGACAAAGTGTTTACTTTCTTTGGTGGCTTTTGAGGTTTGTATGGCTTTCACCACAATCAACACCCACGTTACGATCGAAAAACCGATCAATAGCCAAATGGTTGCATCATGAATAATCGTATTAATATCAGACATATCGAATTTTCCTAAGATAAAATTTTACAGTTTAATTGGGTAATTTGAAGTGAATCGGAACATCGACCCAGCCTTCTATCGGGGTATTGCCACGCATTGCAGGCGAGAATTTCCAACGCTTCACAGTTTTGACAGCAGCATCATCCAGTGCTTTTTTACCGCTGCTATTTTTCAGGTTGATTTCTAAAGGACTGCCTGTGGGTGAGACTTTCACACGTAACATCACAACGCCTTCCCAACCTCGGTCTAATGCCACTTCTGGGTATTCAGGGGCAGGATTACTCAAATAACCGGCATAACCTTTGGCTGCCGTGACGGGCAAGTTTTCTTGAGCAGGCTTACTCACAGCTTCAGCGACTTTTTGGGTCGGTGCGACATTTTCTGCGGGTTCAGCCTGTGGTACAGCTTGAGGCGTTGATTTAGCGACTGGTCTAGGTTGCTCAATTGGCTTCTGCTCGACAGGCTTTTGAATGGATTTTTCAACCACAGGCTTTTGTACAGGTTGAGGCTTTGCTGACACAGGAGGAATAATCGGTTTTTGTATTTCCTGTTTAAGTTTGGGTTCAATCACCTTAGGTGGCTCTTCCTTGGGTTTTTCAATTACAACCGCAATTGGTTCAGGCTTTTTCACCACTAACGGCGGTGTTGGAAGATGCTCTGCAAGATAAAAAATGCTGTAATGCAATGCTAGAACAGCACCAATTGCCCAAAAGATCTTATGGGTTTGAACGGGTTTTTCTGCTGCGATCGGACTTGCCAAATGGGCAACAAATGGATCTGCAGCTGGAAATACATTGGACTGAACATTTTGAAGTTGTTCAAACAAAATTGCCTTTTTATAAGGACTTCGACTGACTTCACTCATATCAGTAAGGCACCATTCAATAAGATTTAATTTTCATTGCAGAATATTTTTTATTTCACCAATTAAATTGGTTTAATTTGAATAATAAAATATTCTTTCAATTTTAAGTTTTTTATTAATTCACAGGTGAGTGAATTAATTTGGTTAAATAAAACATTGAAAGCATAATGAGTGATTTTTGAAAAATATAGAAAGAATTTTTTTAGATTAGTATTTTTATAAAAAATGATAAAAGATAGATTTTTTTATTTCTTATAACAATTAAATATAATCGGCTTTGTTGCATAAACATTCAAAAGCTGAGTTTTCCCCAATCCA